>NZ_JBHWZY010000562.1:0-4631 GCF_042727815.1 Nocardia sp. NPDC060220 | reverse complement strand
GCGTCGTTGAGCCCCGCGGAGATCTGGTCGAGATTCGCGATCAGCCCGCCGATCTCACCACCGCGAAGAACCGGGAACTTCGCCAGTTGAGCGCTGACATCGTCGACCTGCCGGACGAGCGCTAGCGCCTGCTGCGCGTTCGCCTCGATGACGGTGGACGCGGGACCCGCGGCACTGATGAACTCGTCGATCACGGTGCGGTGCGCGGCCAATTCGCTGACCAGCCGATTTGTTTCGGTCAGCGCGAGCCGGATGTCGTCGGAACGGGCGGCCAGGGCCGTGACCAGCTGGGTGGACTGATCCAGCAGCCCACCGAGGTTGTCGCCTCGATCGCCGACCGCGCGCCCGAGTCCGTTCACGACGCTGGTCAGATTGCGGATGGCACCGCCGTTGACCAGCAGCGAGGCCGTGGTCAGCAATTCTTCGACGGTCGCCGCGGCCGAGGTCTCCGGCAACGCGATGGCATCTCCGTCGCGCAGCGCGGCGGTCGAGGGTGTGGCATCGATCGGTGCGTCGAGCGCCACGTAGACATCGCCGAGCGGGGTCGCGGTGCGCAGCTGCGCCCGAGTGCCGACCGGCAGTTCGACATCGGCCCGAATACGCAGCGCCACCTTGGCTTTGTAGTCGGCGACAGACATCTCGGCTACCTCGCCGACGTCGGCGCCCGCCAGCCGGACCTTCGCCTTCGCCGGCAGGTTCAGCGCGTTCGCGAACGTCGCGTTGATCGTGTAGCCGGACTCGCCCGACCCGGGTGCCGACAGCGGCAAGTCGTCGAGACCGACGCCACATCCGGTGGTCACCGTGACCACGGCGAGCGCCAGTGCCGCCGTCGTCAGCACGGAATTCCTGGTTCTCATCGAGGCAACCTACTCATCGCTTCCAACATGTCGGTGATACCGAAATCGGGTCCGAAATCTTGCAGAGTTCCTGTGCTGCAACCCAGTTGGCGCAGCCCGAGGATGTTGCACACCTCTTTGACCATCTGCCCGTCGAAGGCGACCCGGTCGAGGAGCGCGTGGATGCGCGCACCGCCTGCCTCCTGATCGACCGCGTTGTAGCCGTTGGCCAGCAACATCGGCGTCAGGTCGAGGAATTCGGCCAACTGGTCGCGATAGTCGGCGAGCGCCTTGACAACGGTTCCCGTGTCGGCGACCGCGTGGCGCAACGGCTCCCGATTGGCCATCAGCAGATCGTCGGCTTGCCGCATCACCGCGGTGATCTGCGCGCCGGTTGCTCCCGATCCGATCTCGAGCTGGGTCAACATCTCACCCAATTGCCCCGAGGCCGCGCCGAATTCACGGATGGTCTGATCACCGTCGGCGGCCGCCGCGACCAGTACCGACAGCTCCTGGGTGATCTGGGTGACCGCGTCCCGGGTCCCCGCTCCCGCGTCATCGCCCAGGCGCAGCGCCCGCGACAACTCGTCCATGGTCGCGCGCATCTGCTGCCCGTTGCCGCTGGTCGCCGACGAGGCGACGGCGAGTATCCGTGCGATCGGACCGTCACCGGGTTGCTCGCCGCCCAGCTCACCGGACAGGCCGTCGGCCATGGCCAGCAACCGATCCACCCCTACCGGCGTTCTGGTGCGCTCCAATCCGAGTGTCGTCCCGTCGCGCAGCGTCTCCCCGCCCCGGTACACGGGGGTGAACTCCACGTGCCGGTCGGTCAGGACCGATGTCGATACCGTCACCGCCATCGCGTCCGCGGGGATCTTCGCTTCGCCGTCCACCCGCATGGTCACCTCGACGTAGGCTCCTCGCGGCACGATCGTGGTGACCTCACCGACCGGCATCCCGAGTATCGCGACCGTGTTGTCGACGTATAGTCCTGCGGCACTGTCGAAATGGGCCACCACCGTGATGTCGTCGGGTCCGCTTCGCATCGGCGCGCTCGCGCAACCGACGAACCCGAGAACTGCGAGCACCGTGACGACCCGCACCAGCTTCATCAGTGTTCTCATCGACAATCTCCGAAATACTGTGGCAACTGGGCCAATTCGGCGTGTCCGCTCAGGGCGCACATCCACGAGTCGACGAGCACACCGCCGGGCGCGTTGAAGTCCACCGAGTTTCCGTTGCCGGAGGCGTTGGTCAGGTTGCGGACCGCGACGGGCAGGATCTGCAAGGTATTGCGCAGCAGGTCGTCGTGGCGGGCGAGGCTGCCGAGCAGCCCGTTGAGTCCGGTGAGTAGTTGGTCGATATCCGCCCGGTCATCGACGACGATGCCGCGGACCTGCTCGACCAGTCGAGTCGTCGCCGACATCAGCAACTCGATCGCTTGTCGCCGGGAGGCTATGTCGGTCAACAGGTCTCGACCCATACCGACGATCACTTCGACATCGGACTGCTGGCTGTTGACCATGGCGGTCAGCTCACGCACCCCGGTCAGCAAGGAACCCAATTCGTTCCGGCGGCTGCCCAGAATGCTCGACAACGTCCTGATATTGGTCAGCACGCCGGGAAGGACCGCGGGCACGCCGTCGAGCTGCGTGGCCAGGGTGTCGAGGGAGCGGCTGATCTGCGCGGCGTCGACCTGTTCGAACGTGGTGGTGGCGTTCTCCAGCGACTGTTGCAGATCGTAGGGAACAGCGGTGTGCGACAGCATGATCCGACGATCACGCAGCTCGCCGGGACCGGCCGGGCGCACCTCGACATAGCGGGCGCCGAGCAGCGTGGTCAGTTTGATCGCGGCGGTGGTCTCCGTGCCGAGCGGTACGTCGCCGGCGATCCGCATCCGCACCACGACGCGGTCACCCACCAGCGTCTGGCCGGTCACCGCACCGACCTGGACGCCGGCGACCGTGACGCTGTCACCGACGCGCAGCCCGGCTGCCTGGGCGAACTCGGCGTCGTAGCTGCGCTCGCCGACACCGAGCATGTTCCAGCCCAGCGCGCACGCCAGCAACACGACCAGTACGGCCAACGCCACGAGCCCCAGCATGCGCGGGCTCTGTTCTTCGATCGGCTGGGCGTACGAAGCGCTCAGCCGCCGAATTCGAGTCGAGAGTGTCATGAATTGCCTCACCTACAGATCGGCGATTGCTGAACGGTTCCGGCCGGGGTGGCCATTCTGACGATCGCCGGGATCAATTCCGAGAGCGCTGGGATCGCGGTGAAGCCGAGATTGCAGAGATAGACGTTGAGGTTCGCGCCTTCCTGGCTGACGCGGGCGATGCCCTTCAACAGCGCGGGCAGATTGAATCCCAGGTAGGCGAACTGATCCTTGTTCTGCTCGAAATGCCGGGTGAACCCAGGTTCCCGGTTCATCAGTCGCTCGAGCGCGGGCCGATCCTCGGCGACGACGGTCGCCATCCGGTCCGCGACTCCCGAGACCTCGGTCAACGTCGTCATCAGTTCGTCACGGTGACGCGCCAGCCCTTCGACGATGGTCCGGGTTCGGCTCAGCAAGGTGCTGAGTTCGGCCCGTCGGCCCGCCAGGCTCTGCACGACCTGGTTGAGATTGGTGATGACCGCGCCGAGCACCTGGTCTGGACCGGCCAAAGACTGTGCCAGCGTGGACATCTGCTCGATCAGCCGGGTCAGCGAGCCGACGTCGCCCTGCAACGCTTGCACGAGTGCGGCGGTGACATTGTCGACCTGCTGGGGATCGAGACCGCTGAACAGTGGTTCGAATCCGTTGAGCAGCGCCGAGAGGTCGAAGGACGGCTCGGTACGCTCCACCGGGATCTCCCCGTCGCTCGCGAGGACGGAGTCCACGCGGTTTTCCCCACGGGACAAACCGAGGTAGCGCTGTCCGATGACGTTCTGATAGGTGATGGCGGCCACGGTGTCGCCGTAGAGGTGCTGGGCATCTTGAACCCGAAACCGAACCCGGGCTCGGGTACCGGCGAGTTCTACCGCGTCGACACGTCCGACGCGTACCCCGGCCATCCGCACGTCGTCGCCGACCCGCAATCCGGTGGCATCGGTGAAGATCGCCGAATACGGCTTCGTCGAGCCGTCGATGCCGCGATTCAGGGTCACGAAGGTCATCGAGATGAGGGCGAACGCCACGACGAGAAAGATGCTGAGTCCGGCCACCGAACGACGATGCTGGTTCATCGTGGGGCACCTCCTGTTCCGGGGACACCGGTGGTGAGTAGTTGGGCCAGCACCTGTTCCGCGCTGTTGGCACCGCCCGCGAGCACCCGACCGATGAGGTCTTGCATCTGCGGGGTCAGCACAGGTTTCGGCATGGTGCGGGGATCGAGCGACGCGGGCAGCGGCTCGGCCGAGGTCGTCAGCGGCGCTGTCGCGCAGCTCAGGCCGGCGAGATCGCCGTAGCGGGGGCAGTCCGCCCGCGTGTACGCGGTGTCCGGGGTCAGCCTGATCTGGAATTTGCCGGTCCCGTTCTTGGTCTCCTCGTTCCAGAATTCGGCGAACCACACGTCCGACAAGTTCTTGATGCTGCCCACGATGGGACCGAAGTTCGAACTGCCCGCGGCGAAGACATCCAGGACCGGAGTGAGCTGATCGGTGGCCGTCACCATCTCCTCGACGTGGCGGTCCAATCCGCCGCCGACGGTCGACAACGTGGCGGTGCCCGCCGTGAGCAGGTTGCGCAGCTCGGCCTCCTGCTCGACGACAGCACGCATGGGGACGACCGCGGAATGCAGGGCATCGAGGAGATCC
>NZ_JBHWZY010000561.1:0-4632 GCF_042727815.1 Nocardia sp. NPDC060220 | reverse complement strand
GCGCGACACCGTGTCGGTGCCGCGCCGCTGCGAACCGGCGTGAACTCAGCGTGCGGTCTCGGCGAGCTCATCGCCGTGCACGGCGGGCTTCGCACGCGTGCGCCAGACGGCGACACCGAGGCCGAGCAGCGCGGGTGCGATCAAGGCGAGCACGGCCGAACCCCAACCGCCCAGCGAGGGCGCGAACGCGTCGAGCACGGTTTTGCCCGCGAAGAACAGGAACAGCAGGCCCGAGGCGATGGCGATGCCGCGCTCGGGCAGGTGCTTGCCCGCGAACTTGCCGACCAGGATGGCCAGTCCGCCCGCGGCGACCATGCCGGCGACCGAGCCGATCCAGACGGCCAGCCAGTTGTTGTTGGAGGCGAGGGCGGCGGCGGCGAACATGGTGCGGTCGCCGAGTTCGGCGAGGGTGAAGGCGGAGATGACCACCAGGAAGGCGTTGCGGGCGCTCGGCGGCTCCGGGGCCTCGTCGGAGTCGTTGTCGCTGCTCAGCGCGTCGTGCAGGGTCCAGAGACCGACTACCAGCAAGGTGAGCGCGGTGATGACGGCGATCGCGTTCGCGGGCAGGGCGGTGCCGAGGAAGTGGCCGACGCCCGCGGCGATGAGGTTCACGGCGACGCTGGCGACGCTGATGCCTGCCAGCACCACCCACCAGCGGTAGCGCAGCGAGAAGGTCAGCGCCATGAGTTGGGATTTGTCGCCGAGTTCGGCGAGGAAGAGCACGCCGAAGCTCAGCAGGATCGTGGCGATCATGAAGTCAGCTCCCAGGAAAATACTCCGGCCTGTGGCTGAAAGATGGGTGCGCCTTCAGCCACACCGGTCGACGGATCGGTTCGTGGCCGAAGGTCTCGCCCACCGGTGGTCACCGGTTCACGCAGCCGGACCGCGCCGAATTCGGCGGCGATCAGTATGTCGACTGGGCGATTGCGGGCTACTCCCCTTCGCTGTTCACCACTCTAGTCCGATTGCTCCCGGTATGCCAAGTCCTGGTAATCCAAATCTCAATGGGCACAATAAGTTTGGGTATGCGGCGGTGATAGTTCGGTTTCCCTGATTTCAGTGGCACGCAGACCCGTTGCCGAACATTCGCCCGCCCGTCGCGGGCGAAAGAGTCAGGCCGCCAGCAGCATTGCGAGCACGGCGGTATCGGGATCGCTGATCAGATCCATCCCGACCCGGCTCACCAGCGAGGTGATCGTGCCGTCGAGTTCGGCCTCGGCCCATGCCGCGCGATGCTCCAAACCGAGGTGTGGCACGCCGGGCAGCAGCACGCAGCCCGAGGCCGCGCCCGCGCATTCGGGCAGCGACGGACGGGTCTCCGACGGTGGGTGCAGCATCAGCAGTGCCGGCGGGGTGTGCGCGGCGAACCGGCCGGGTTCGATCGCTTCATCGCCGAGTACCGGCCCCTCGGCCATCACCAGGCCCACCGTGCCCGGTTCCGGGTCGTCGGGTAGCTCCTCGCGCACCCCGAACACCGTGCTGGTCACCAGCAAGCCCGGCATCGACGCCACCCGCACGGCCAGCACCAGCACCTGTGCCCATTCCTTGGTGGTATCCGGCCACCGCCCCGACACCACGAACCCGCTCAATCGTCCCCGCGCCTGAAACGGCGTGATCCCGATCGGACCCTGTGTATTCATGATGGCCTCCCGACTAACGGGGGCGACTGTGCCCGTATGACAGGAATAACCCCAAACCCGTCTGGCACACAAGTACCAGTGAGTGCCAGAACGGGCAATCCACGCAAAAGACCTCCCAGTCGATGACCGGGAGGTCTTTCGCGCAACGCCTGATTTCGCAAGAACATGGGTAACTCGTCGGGCACGCCCAGAAGCCTGGGGCACACGACCGCGAGTCCGGTCAAGAACCCGTGGAGCTACCTACGACCGGCAAAATACGCGGAGAGGCGGATCAGCCGAAGATGAGGCCCTTGCCCTGGCCGACGGCCCGAGCGAAGCGGTCCTGCACGTCGGCCCAGTTGACAACGTTCCAGAACGCGGTCACGTAATCGGCCTTGACGTTCTTGTACTGCAGGTAGAACGCGTGCTCCCACATGTCCACCTGCAGCAGCGGGATGATGCCGGTGGGCACGTTGGCCTGCTGGTCGTACAGCTGGAAGGTCAGCAGCTTCTGGCCCAGGGTGTCGTAACCCAGGACGGCCCAGCCGGAGCCCTGCAGCCCGTTGGCGGCAGCGGTGAACTGCGCGCGGAACTTGTCGAACGAACCGAACTGGTCGGCGATGGCCGCGGCCAGGTCGCCGTCCGGCTGGTCGCCGCCGTTGGGGGAGAGGTTCTTCCACCAGACGGAGTGGTTGTAGTGGCCACCGAGGTGGAAGGCCAGGTTCTTCTCCAGCAGCAGGATGGCAGCCAGGTCGCCGGACTCACGGGCTTCCTCGAGCTGCTCGAGTGCCTTGTTCGCGCCTGCGACGTAGGCGGCGTGGTGCTTGGTGTAGTGGATCTCGTTGATCTCACCGGAGATGTGAGGCTCCAGTGCGCCGAAGTCGTAATCCAGTTCCGGCAGCGTGTAGACGGCCACGATGTCCCTTTCCGTGTGTCGGGCTGTGTGCGCCCAGTTCGGACGACAACACCAACCATCATTCGTACACCCGCTCGCTGCAACCCCGCACACGCGGTTCCGCATTCCCTTGCGATCACCGAGATGGAAACTTCGCGGGCGTGGCCTGCGGTCGCGGGCCGCGAATATTACAGCGGCGGTGCGATGTCGGCTTTGGTGGTCCGGGCGTCCCCGGTGGCATGCGCGTCCCACCACCGACGACCACCCTCGATGAACTCGTTCATCGGAATCTCCAGGCCGGCGGTGTTCGTGACGACGATCTTGTCGAACCACACGCGGACGTCGAGTTCGCGCGGGTCGATGCCTTCTTCCTGGGAGAACTCGATGACGTGCGCGGCGATGCGCTGATCGAGCACCGTGTCGAAGCTGAGCAACTCGCTCCACAGCGTCCAGCCGCTGTCGTCGAGGTCGATGAACTCCCAGCCGTGCAACCCGCCGCCGCCGAAGCTCTCGATGGCCTCGTCGAGCTGGTCGAGGCTCAGGGGAAGCACACGGGCGTCGACATCGTCCCAGCGCTGGATGCGCAGGGAGGCCGCGACGCGGGTGACTCCGGTGAAGGTGAGCAGAACTTTCGTGTCGATCGGCGCGGGTCCATCCGTGGGTAGCGTCAGCACCTCCAGAGCGAGTTGCAGCCGGCCCGCCGCGGCATCCACTTCTACCCCTAGACACGTGGATTCGGACAAAGCGGTATTCAAGCCGTTGATGTCGAAACTGTCGAGTAGCCCCCTGCTCACGTTCATGCGCCCAGGCTACCGATCTGGCCGCCCAGATCCCAGGATTTAAGATTTTCTCTAGTGTTCTCGTTTTTATGGAACCGAATCGGTCCCGCTTGCGTCCAAGTAGATGTCGGGACAGAACACACTCCACGAATCCCGACGTCAGCGGCGAACGACCGCTCCGGGATGACATGGAGGGGAGTCCCGGATCGGTCGTTCCCGGCTGGTTCCACCCGGCTGTCGGCGTTGTCGGCAGCCGGTTCCCGTTGGCCGTGTGCTGACCGATAGCTGAGGCCCGCGCAGCACCTCGTCGTCGCACAGGCTCGCCCGGCAACGCGCGCGGCATGGCAGGATCGAGGCGTGACGAGCTCCGATGTCCCCACCGTGCCGGTGGGTGCGGTACCCGCCGCGTTCGACCACGCGGACCCCGCGCCGGGTGCGCAGCTGCTCGACGTGCGCGAACCCGACGAATGGAACCTCGGGCACGCGCCGGGCGCGATCCACATCCCGATGGTCGACGTGCCCGCCCGCCTCGACGAGCTCGATATCGACGCCGAGCTCTACGTCGTGTGCCGACAGGGCGGCCGGTCCATCGAGGTCGTCCGGTATCTCGCCCACATCGGGTACGAAGCGGTCAACGTCGCGGGGGGCATGGTGGCCTGGCAGCAGACCGGCCGCCCGGTGGTCGCCGACGGCGACCACGAAGCCAAGATCTACTAGTCCGGAAGCGGGGTGCGCGGGTGAGTTCGGTGGTGCAACCATGTGCACGCTGTGGTGCGCGGTGGGCCGTGCAGGGCGCGCCGATGCACTGGTGCCCGCGCTGCCGAGGAGTACTGCTCTCGCCCGGCAAGGTCGACGCGCCCGCCACCCAGCGCAACTACCGCTGGGTCGCGCGCCGACCCGACCACCGCACCCGTAAGGCGGGCGCCACCACCACCGCCCCGCTCGGGCCGACTCCGCGCTACGCCCAGACCCCGCGCTGGGGGCTGCTCGACCCGCCGCCGTCGGCGACCCCCACGCCCGAACGTCCGCTGCGCGGCATCGCGGCCCACCGCGACCGGCTGCTGCTCGGCACCACGATCGTCTTCCTGCTCGCCGGGCTGGCCGAGTACGGCCGCTACCTGATCCTGTTGCAGAACCGCGCCCGGCTCATCCCCGGCTGGCTGCTGTCGATCTCCGACGCGACGGTGCTGGTGTTCGGCGTCATCGCGCCGATCTACGCGCTGGTGACCGCGGTGGCGCTGGTCGCCTGGCTGATCGAGGCGCGCACGATCGTGTTCACCGCCTACGGCAAGCGTGACCCACGCAAGCGCTGGTCGCTGATCGCGGGATGCCTTGTGCC
>NZ_JBHWZY010000560.1:0-4636 GCF_042727815.1 Nocardia sp. NPDC060220 | reverse complement strand
ATGCTCGACCACGACGTCGACGCTCGGATCCAGCCCGGCCGTTGTCAGCAGTCGCTGACCGGTGACCGCGGCGCCCGAGCCCGCGGCACCGAGATTGACTCGGCGTCCGCGCAGGTCGGCGACCTCGTTGATCGGATCGCCGGTGCGGACCGCCAGCTGGAGATAGTTCTCGTAGACGCGACCGAGCGCCACCACACGCCCGCCGAAATCGCTCGCCGAATCCGCCAGCGCCAGTGCGGTGTCGACGTCGCCGTCGGCGACCATCCGCAGATTCTGTTGCGACCCAGCGGTTTCCACCGGTTCGATGCGGAGAGTGTCGGTGTCGTCAGCGGCCGCGGCGGCCAGCAGTCGCGCGAAGGCGTAGTAGAAGCCCCCGTCCTCGCCCGAGGCCAGCCGCACCGTTGTCCGGTCGTTCGTGCCGCACCCGGCCACGCCCGCAGACACGAGTGCGGCCAAGGCCAACATTCGGCGACGTGACATCGGCGATCCACCACTCATCGCGCCACCTCGGGTATCCGGACCGTCACGGCGAGCCCGTGCGGGCGCACCGCCTCGACCGTCAACCTCGCGCCCCACGCCGTGGCCAGTGCCTGCGCGATCGACAGCCCCAGCCCCGTTCCGCCCGCGGCCGCGGCGGAACCGCGGAAGAACCGCGCCGTGAGTTTGTCGAGTTCGTCCGGCGCGACGCCCGGCCCGTCGTCGGCGACCTGGACCCTCACCCAGCCCGGTTCGTCGCTCACCCCGACGACCGTGTGCGCGCCGGATCCCGCGTACCGGCACGAATTGCTCAGTGCCACATCGAGAATCTGGGCCAGCGCCGCCGAGCTGATCGCCGCCGCGCTGTGGTTGCCGGAATCCTCACCGCCGTCCGGCGGCGCAGGGCTGACCGATCCGTCGGGTCGGCGTGCCGTGGTCAACCGCATCCCCGCGTCGTCGAACGCCGACCCCCATGCGTCGATTCGGTCGGCCACGACCTGTGCCGGATCGCACCGCTCGTCGGTGGATGCCGCAGTGCCGAAGGACGCGGGTGCTTGCGCCACGGCCAGCTCCAGCAGATCGTCGAGGAGCGCGGTCAGCCGTTCCACTTCCGCGGTCGCACCGCGGAAAGTCGCCGACGCCTGGCCGGGGACCGCGTACTCCAGCGAGTCGAGACGAATCATCAAGGCGGCGAGCGGGTTTCGCATGGCATGCGCGGTATCGGCGACGAGCTGGTGTTGCGCGTCGGCGGAATCGGCGACGGCGGTGGCCATGGCGTCGACGGATTCGGCGAGATCACGGACCTCCGGTGGGCCACCGTAATTTCTGGTGATCGGGGCGCGGCCGCGTGGTTTCGGCAGTGTCGCGGTGAGTTCGGCGACCGCGTCCGACATCGCGGCCAGCGGGCGCAGCACCCATCGGCTCAGGACCAGTGCCAACAGCACGAAGACCACCATCGCGCCGAGCGCGCCCACCGCGATCACCGCCCACACCCGGGCGATCGTCGCGCGCGCCGCGGCGGTCGACGCCTCGATCACGACGGCCCCGTTGACCTGCACGCCCGTGCCGACGGGCCGGGCGATGAGCATGACCGGGGCGCTCCACGGCGTCAGCCGATCCACCTGCTGCGGTCGCTGGTTGCGGCGAGCCGCGGCCACCGCGGCCCGGATCCGCACATCGCTCACCTCGACCCCGGCGTTGACGATCGGTGCCCCGCGAGCATCCACGACCAGCACGTTCTCCCCGTACAGCTCGTGATAGCGGCCGACCTCGTCGGCGAGTGCCTGCACCCCGCCGGCCGACCCCGCCGCGTCGGCGAGGGTCGCGAAGCGGTCGGCGTCACCGGATCGGCCGAGCACCAGCTCCTGGGTTCGGCTGGTGGCGGCGGTCAGCGACAGCGGAATCGCGAAGGCCAGCACCGCGAGCGCCGCGAAGACGGTGAGCGCGATCAGCAGTCTGCGGCGCATGCCGGTCCTCGGGCACTCACTCGCCCCACCGATACCCGTAGCCGCGAATAGTGGTGATCAGCCCGGGCCGGTTCAGTTTGGCGCGCAGCCCGGTCATGTGGACATCGAGCGAGCGCGAGACCGCGACGAACGCATCGCCCCAGATGCGGTCCATCAGCTGCTGCCTGCTCACCGCGGCGCCCGGCCGTTCCACCAGAACCTCGACGAGCTCGAATTCCTTCTGGGTGAGCGCGATCGGAGCACCGGCCACCTCGACGACCCGCGCATGCAGATCCACCCGGACATCACCGGTGACGACTTCGGTCCTGGCCCGCGTGGCGACGGCCGCGGCCCGGCGCAGTACGGTCTCGAGCCGCGCCATCAGTTCGGCGATCCGCGGGGGCTTGACCACGTAGTCGTCCGCTCCGCCACGCAAGCCACGCACGATGGAGCGTTCGTCGCTGCGGGCGGTCAGGATCAATACCGGGATCGTGCTGACCTCACGCAGCTGACGCAGGACCTGCAACCCGTCGGCATCGGGCAGCCCGAGGTCGAGGAGCACGGCGTCGAAGTCACGGTGGGCGATGAGCAGGTCGGCGCCACGGCGCATGCGCTCGGCCCGGTAGCCGCGCGCGGTGAGCGCCTCTACCAGGGCGTCGCCCACCCCGTCGTCGTCCTCGACCACCGCAAGCCGCACGCGCCGATCCTCCCATAGCGGCAGGACCGGCGCGTGTTCCGGACGGTCAGCCACGCACGGCGGCCATCGCCCGTTCCGGCTCGACCGCATCGGCATCGACGACGTCGTCGGCGTCGATGGTCGACTCGGCCGAGGTCTCCCGCATGAAGTAGTAGGTGATCAGCGAGATCGCGATACATCCGGCGACGTAGAAGAAGTAGAGCGACTCGAGGCCTGCCTTCTTCAACGCCAGCGCGATCATCTCCGCGGTACCACCGAAGATCGCGACGGTCAGCGCGTACGGCAGCCCGACGCCGAGCGCGCGGATCTTGGTGGGGAACAGCTCGGCCTTCACGATCGAATTGATCGAGGTGTAGCCGGTGACGATCACCAGCGCGGTCATCATCAGGCCGAAGGCCGCGAGTGGGTTGGAGGTGTGCGCGAGCGCCGTCATGATCGGCACCGTCAGCACCGTGCCGGCGACACCGAAGAAGATGAGCAGTTTGCGGCGGCCGATCCGGTCGGACAGACCGCCCGCGATCGGCTGGAGCACCACGAAGACCAGGAGCGCGACGAAGTTGATCCAGGCCACGGTGTCCTTGGAGATGCCCGAGGTATTGATCATGAACTTCTGCATGTAGGTCGTGTAGGTGTAGAACGCCACCGTGCCGCCCAGCGTCAGGCCGACTACCAGCAGGCATTCGCGGGGGTACTGCAGCAGGACCCGCAGCGAACCGCGCGAGCTGCTCGCGGCCGCCTTGCCGGTCTCGGCCGTCTTCTCCATGGCCTTGAACGAGTCCGACTCGTCCATGCCGCGTCGCAGCAGCATCACCACGATCGCGCCACCGGAACCGATCAGGAACGGGATGCGCCAGCCCCAGCTGTACATCTGCTCGGACGAGAGCATCTGCTGCAGGATGATCTGCACGCCCAGGGCGACGAGCTGGCCCGCGACCAGCGTCACGTACTGGAAGCTCGAGTAGAACCCGCGCCGGCCCGGGGACGCGACCTCGGACAGATACGTTGCGCTGGTGGCGTATTCACCGCCGACCGACAGTCCTTGCAGCAGTCGCGCCATGAGCAGCAACACCGGCGCCGCGATACCGATGGTCTGGAATCCGGGCGTCACCGCGATCATCAGCGAACCCGCGGCCATCACCGTCACCGACAGAGTGAGGGCGGCGCGCCGGCCGAACCGGTCGGCGTAGCGCCCGAGCGCCCAGCCGCCGATCGGGCGCATGATGAACCCGACCGCGAATACCGCCGCCGTCGACAGCAGTTGCGCCGTGGGGTCGCCGTCCGGGAAGAACGCCTTCGCGAAGTACACGCTGAACGCGGCGTAGACGTACCAGTCGTACCACTCGACGAGGTTGCCGATCGAGCCGCGCAGCACGTTCGCCACGACTCGCCGTTCACCACCGGCCTGTGTCGTTGTCACCTTGGACCCTCCTCTATCGGCGCGGCATTGCGCCGTCGGAGACCACTGTGTCGGCGCTCACATGCCGAAAGGAAGCGGCACGGGCGGTTCCTAACCTTCCCTTAGGACGATCCCCGATGACGGCCATATCGGGCAGCACCGCACCCGCCCCGTCGTCGGCGAGGAAATCCGTCATCCGGCGCTGTATTTCCGTTGTGCCAGAACTGAATTCGTTGCTTCGCGGCGTCACCGGTGAGCTCGGTGACGATCTCGGCGATCCGGGTGGCGCGGGTGTCGGTCGGCACCGGCAGTACTGCGCCGCGACGTCCGGCGGACTCCGGCGGAATCGCTCAGGAGGCGGTCGGGGTCGCCGTCCGGTCCTGCTCGGCGAAGCAGTCGGCGAGGAACGCGAATCCGGCCCGGGCGAATTGCGGTGCCGCGGTGAAGTGGCCACCGAATCGGATCCGATGTTCGCTGACCTCGACACCGAGTTCGCGCCACCGCTGGGTGAGCAGCTCGGTCTGTCGGTAGGGGACCACCCGGTCGCGGGGGCCGTGCCCGACGAGCACCGGCGCTGTCGGCGGTAGGTATCCGAGGCTGACCTCACGCATTCGCTCGAGC
>NZ_JBHWZY010000559.1:0-4637 GCF_042727815.1 Nocardia sp. NPDC060220 | reverse complement strand
CAGGCGGGTCACCTTGGCGGCGGCGTCGCTGCGGGCGGCGAGGAACGTGGCGTACTGGTCGGTGATCCACTGTTCGTCGAACGGTCCGTCGTGTACGGCGGCGGCCGCGACCAGGCGCTGCGCCTGGATCAGCCCGCTCTGTGCGCCTTGGCCCGCGACCGGGTCGTAGGCGACCGCGGTGTCACCGAGGGCGGCGACCGGATGGCCGCCCGCGGTGTGTCCCACCCCGGCCCGCACGACCGGCCGGACCGCGCCCTTGAGCCAGGAGTGCGGGTCCTCGGCAATCACCTGGGTCGCCTGCACTTCCGGCAGGTCCCAGTCGATGTAGTCGCGGTAGAGATCCTTCACGATCTGCAACGCCGATTCGGCGGAATCGGCTGCGGCGAAACGGGTTTCCCAGTCGCTGCCGGGTCGGGCCCAGCCCAGGAACGCCCAGCTCGGACCCGCGTCCTTGTGCAGGTACGGACCCCACCACGCCTCACCCTGTTCGGCGAGAATGGAGAACAGGCTGTGCGCCCCGCCTGCCGGGCTGCGGTGCGCGAAGACGCCAGGGTCGAAGTCCAGGCCGGTCACGGTGACCGTGAGCAGCGAGCGCTGCGGCTTGTCGTAGACAGTGCGTTCCTCGTCGATCGGGAACAGGTCGGCCAGCCCGCCGCGGCCGGTGGCGACCAGGGTGAGGTCGTTGGCGGCGGCGATGGCGTCGAGGGATTCGGGAGTGACCGGTTCGACGACGAAATCGCCGCCGCGCTCGAGGAAGGCCGTGAG
This sequence comes from Nocardia sp. NPDC060220, assembly GCF_042727815.1. Taxonomy (NCBI): domain Bacteria; kingdom Bacillati; phylum Actinomycetota; class Actinomycetes; order Mycobacteriales; family Nocardiaceae; genus Nocardia; species Nocardia sp. NPDC060220. Next base: position 3,872 of record NZ_JBHWZY010000559.1, on the reverse strand, counting down.
GCGCTCATCGGCCTTGAGCCGGGTGTCGACGGCGACGCCGACATAACCGTCGAAGGTGCCGTCGAAGGCGATCAGTTCGGCGTTCTCGGGTCCGGCGATGCGCACGCTGAGCCCGGTGTGGCGGGGCGCGCGCCCGGTGTAGCTGTCGAGCCCGAGCGCCGCCTCGGCCTGCTGGGTCTCGCCGAATTCGAGGGCGGTGCCGGTGGCGGGGACGTCGTCACGGAGTGAGCGTTGATCTCGGTCGCTGTAGAGGGTCACGGTGAAACCGGCGTCGAGAAGACCTAGCGCCGCAGTGACGCCGGTTTGGCCGGCGCCGATTACCGCGGCCGAACGAGGGGAACGGGAAACGGGTGTCTGCGATGTCATACCGGAATGGTGCGCTCACCTTCGCCCGATGATGAGTGTTGCGATCAGCAGGAATCGATCCGAATACCTTGCACCCCAGCGGATATAGCTATGGGGCACGCCGATCGGCGCCAGGCCGAGTACGTCCTGGCGCTGATCGGCGACACACGCCACGCTACGGACGGGCGAGTGCCTCCACCGGTTCGGGACGCGACTGCTCGGGTGGCAACACGGTGGACCGCGGACCGCCGACGCGATACCCGGCGCCGCGATGCTCGGGCGGGAGCCGATCACCGGCACCGAACAGGGCATTGCGCAATGTGCCCGGCTCGTAGTCGGTCCGGTAGACGCCGCGCTCGGTCAAGACCGGAACAACGTGGCGCACAATGTCTTCGAATGTCCCCGGCGTGATCGCGTAGGCGAGGTTGAATCCGTCCAGGTCGGTGTCGGCGACCCACTCCTGCAACAGGTCGGCGACTGTTTCGCCGGAGCCGGTGAACACCGGGCCCATGCCGCCGATGCCCGCCCAGCGGCCGATATCGCGCACCGTCCATGCACGGCCGTCGTCGTCGAATTCCTGGAACGCCGCGACCGCGGACTGGATGGCGTTGCTCTGCACATCGCCGATCGGGTCGTCGAGGTCGTACTGCGACAGGTCGATTCCCATCCAACCGGACATGAACACCAGTCCGCCTTCGATGCTCGCGTAGGACAGGTACTCCTCGCGCTTTGCCTGTGCGGCGGTGTCGGTCTCGTCGGTGATGATGGTGGCCAGCGCGTAGATCCTGGCCGCGTACCGGTCACGGCCTGCGGCCTCGAGCGCGTCCCGGACACGCGAAACTGTTTGCGCCAGGATTCGTTTAGAGGGGCCGGCGATGAAGATCGCCTCGGCGTTCTCCGCTGCGAACCGCACACCGCGCGGGGAGGCGCCCGCCTGATAGATCACCGGCGTCCGCTGCGGCGACGGTTCGGAGACGTGGATCCCCGGCACGATGTAGTGCTTGCCGTAGTGGCCGATGTGGTGCACCTTCGACGGATCGGTGTAGATGCCGCGTTCGGCATCGCGCACTACCGCGTCGTCCTCCCACGAACCCTCCCAGAGCTTGTAGAGCACCTCGAGGTATTCGTCGGCCTGGTTGTACCGTTCGTCGTGGTCGAGTTGATCCTCGGCGCCGAAATTTCTTGCCGCGGAGGGCAGATAGCCGGTCACCACGTTCCAGCCGAGCCGCCCGTTCGTGAGGTGGTCGAGGGTGGACAGGCGGCGCGCGAACGGAAACGGGTGTTCGAAGCCGGTGCCGGTCGTGATCCCGAAACCAAGGTGCTCGGTCACCGCCGCCATCGCCGACACCAGCAGCAGCGGATCGGCGACCGGCGTCTGCGCGCCCTGGCGCAGCGCGGCGATGTCGTTGCCGCCGTACACGTCGTAGGTGCCGAGGACGTCGGCGATGAAGATCCCGTCGAACCGTCCGCGTTCGAGCAGTGTCGCCAGCTCGGTCCAGTAGCCGATATCGGTGTAGCGGTGCGACTGGTCCTCGGGATGACGCCACAGCCCCGGGGATTGGTGGGCGACGCAGTTCATGTCGAAGGCGTTGAACCGGATCGGCCTGCTCATCGCGATGCCGCCACGGTGCTCGCATCCTCGGGCTCCGGACTCGCGGAAGCTGTTGTGCCGGTGTTCCGCTCGCCCGCGCTCCAGCCGAACGGCAGGTCGGTGCCGTTGAGCAGGTAGTCGCCGACCGCGCGAGCTTTGAAGAGGGCGGGATTGTGCACCGAGATGGTGCGGGCGTTGCGCCAATGGCGATCCAGGCGCAGCTGTTCGGACACGATCGAGGCTCCGCCGAGCTCGAACAATTGGGTCGTGGCGCCGAGCACGATGTCGATCACCCCGAGTTGTGCTTGCGCGGCGGCCAATTCGGCGGCCACGAGATCCTTCTCGTCCGTCGCCCCGGCGTCGAGCACCCGGTCGAGCACATCGGCCACCGCGAGCACCGCCGCACGCGCGGTGAACGCCGCCGCCGACAGCTTGCCGATCACCTGCTGGACGAGGGGGTCCTCGCGCGGCAGATCGGCGGCGGCATGGGTGTAGGTGCGGGTGCGCGCGCTCACCCATTCCCTGGCGTCGCGTTCGGCGCGGGCGGCGATCCCCGCGAGCACCGCCAGCTGCACCAGTTGCAGGTAGGCGGTGCCGTAGGTGGGCCCCGCGACACCGTAGCCGGGTCCGAGGACGCGGTCCTCGGCCACCACGACATCGGTGAACTCGGTGGTGCCGCTCGCAGTGAGCCGCTGCCCGAAACCGTCCCAGTCATCGTGTTGCACAACACCTTCGGCGTCCGCGTCGACCAGCACGCCGAGCCGCTCGCCGTCACTGTCGGCCGCGACGAGGATGTGATCGGCGAACAGTGATCCGGTGCTGTAGTACTTCACGCCGTTGAGCAGCAGCCGGTCACCGTCGCGGGTCAGCCGGGTGCGATACCGGTCGACCGCGCCGACCCCCGGTTCGGTGATCGCATTGCCGACCAGGGTCCCCGCCGCGACCGCCCGCAACCATCGCTCCCGCGCCGGCGCCGCCTGCGCCAGGAGCTGATCCTCGACGAACGACCAGTGCACCCGCAGTGCCTGCGGCAGATTCGACTCGGCCGCCGCCAGGTCGATGAGCAACCGGAACAGCTGTCGCACACTCACGCCGTACCCGCCGAACTCGACCGGCACCCGCAACGCCCCGAACTTGGCCTCCTTCAACCAGCCCACCTCGTCGAACGGCAGCCGCCGATCGACCTCCCGTTCCACCGCGCCCGCGGCTATCCGGTCGAAGATCGGGGCGAAGATGGCGTCCAGCTCGGAATCGGTGGTCGATGGCGCGGCGGTGGAAGTCATGCTTCCACGATCGCGCAGGGAGATGCCGGATTCACGGGTTGCGCGCAGCGCGATCACAACGGAGTGGACTCCGATCTATCATTGGCGACGAAGTGTCTGCGCGGAGGAAGTGAGTGGCGAGCATGTCGGTACCTGACGACGACCCGAGCGCGATCTTTCGCCGGTACCTGAGTTCGGTGGTGCTGCACGCCCAGGCAGGTGCGAAGGCTGTCGATCTGCACGCGACCGACCTGTACGCGCTGAACATCCTCGCGCTGAGCGGCGCGATGACGCCGGGTGAGCTCGGCACTCGCACCGGCCTCACCACCGGTCCGACCACCCGTCTGGTCGACCGCCTCGAACAGGCGGGGTACGTGCGTCGCGGCGCCGACCCCGGCGACCGGCGCAAGGTCATCGTCGAGCCGATCGACCAGCCCGCCGAGCTCGACAAGGTGCTCGCCCCGGCGCGGCGCCGGATCGGCGAGATCATCGCGAGCTACACCCCCGAGCAGCGGGAAGTGCTCTTCGACTACTTCGCTCGGGCGGCAGTGGCCTACCAGGAGTCCGCCGCCCACGCTGGCGCCCGGCCCCGGCGGGCTCGCCCCGGTCTTCGCCAACGGGCCCCGGAACGACGGCAAGACCGTCGCGCTCACCTTCGACGCCGACATGACGGC
>NZ_JBHWZY010000558.1:0-4638 GCF_042727815.1 Nocardia sp. NPDC060220 | reverse complement strand
GATTCCTCGCGCCGATTCCGCTCGCTTCAACTCGACGCCGTGGCCGAGATCCTCGCCGGCTACGGCGCGAGCGCGGCCGGCTACACGCCCGGCGCCCTGGTGTTGCTGATGTCGAGTATCTCCCGCTTCCTGCGGATGGAGGAAGCCTTCGACGTCGACACCGGCCACGCGGACGTCGTCGATCTCATCGAGTCGTTCCTGCGTGAAGTCGAGGGGGAGCGGCGCGACCGGGTGCGCTGAACCGATTCGCCGGATTCCGTTTCCCGGCGCTTCTCGAGTGGTACCGTCTGCGACCAGTAACACGGTTACTACTCGAGAAAGGCGCCTCTGATCGGGGCGACGACAGCACTCATGATCACTTTTTCTGCCCGTGCGCATCGGCGCGCCGGACTGATAATGGCCGCCGCGCTCCTGGTGTCGATGGGCGCGGTGACCGCGCATTCTGCGCCGCCCGCGACCCGCGCCGACTGCCTGCCCGGCTCGGCCCCTGAATCCGGGCTACAGGGTGACGTTCCCGCCGCCGACCGTGACAGCGGTCGTTCTCGGGACGGATTCCGGTGCAACATCCGGCTACTCGGTGCCGCGGGCGGCCGGGGCGGTGGCATCACCTCGGTGACCTTCGACCACTGCGCCTACGTCGGCACATTCTTTCCCGGTGACCTACTCGGACCCGACGCCGGCGTGCAGGTCATCGATGTACGCGACCCGGCCGCACCCGTGCACACCGCCACACTGACCGAGCCCGCGATGCTGGCGGGAACCTGGGAGAGTTTGAAGGTCAACAAGGCTCGCAAACTGCTGGTCGGCGCGGGCGTGCCCTTCCTGACCGGCGCGGGTCTGCTGTCGGTGTACGACATCAGCGACTGCGCGCATCCGCGCCTGCTCAACCCGGGCACCGGGACCGATCTGTCCTTGCCGCTGCCGATCACCGCTCATGAGGGCGGTTTCTCTCCGGACGGTCGCACCTATTGGAGCTCGGGTACAGCGCCCGGCCTGCTCAGCGCGGTCGACCTGACCGACCCGGCGAATCCGCGAGTGGTGTGGCAGGGCCTGCCCGGGCTGTCCATGCACGGGGTCGGCGTCTCCCCGGATGGCAACCGCCTCTACCTGGCGAACAACCTCGGCGGGATGAAGATCCTCGACATCAGCGCGGTCCAGCGGCGTGACCTCGCACCGCAGGTGCCCGAGCTCGCCGATCTGACCTGGTCGGACGGCTGGGCGACACAGCACACCGTTCCGGTGACATACGGGGGAGTGCCCCATGTGTTCGCCGTCGACGAAGCCGGGTCCGGTGGGGTGAAACTCATCGATGTCTCCGACGAGCGGCATCCGCGGATCTCCGGCTCGATCAAGCTCGAGATCAACCAGCCCGAACACCAGGACTCGCTGCTCGCTTCAGCCGGCGGTGGGTCGCTGTTCTCCTACGACGCGCACTACTGCGCGGCCGACCGGCCCGTCGATCCCACGGCATTGGCCTGCGGCTGGACCTCGTCGGGAATCCGCGTCTTCGACGTGCGTGATCCCGGAAAGGTCAGCGAGATCGGTTATTTCAACCCGCCCGCCCGCACCGGAGAACATTTCGCGCTGTCGAACTCATCGCACGCGCTGGCCTCGATCATCGGTCTGCCGCTACTGTCGGCGCCCTCTGTCGCGCAGGCGATCCTGCGGGGCGAATTCGATCCGGAGCAGGCGCTGAGCGCACGGACCGGCGCGGCCGTCGGGGACCTGTCGACCGACTGGTGCTTCTCGCCGCCGGAATGGCGCGGAAATCAGCTCTGGACCACCTGTGCCGACAATGGATTTCTGGCGCTCGAACTCTCGCCGCAGGTCTACACCCCGCCGTCCGACCAGAACTCGACCACCGGATCATGATCAGGCGCAGCGGATTCCGCTTCGCCGCGTTCGGTGCGCTCGCCCTGCTGCTGCTCGCGATGGGCGCGGCGCTGCGGCCCGTGCTGCCCGCCGGCGCCACCGCACCGGCGGTTCTGAGCGAAACCGAGGTCGGTTTCGTTCAGGACATGGTGGCCCATCACGGCCAGGCACTGGTGCTCACCCAGCGGCTCGACGCCGACGCTGATCCGTTCGTCGTCGGTCTGGCCCGGCAGATCGCCGACAGCCAGCGCACCGAACTGGGCATGCTGCTCGGTTGGCTCCGCTTGGCCGGCGCACCGGTTGTCAATCCGCGCCGGATGGCGTGGATGCCGGATGCCGAACAGTCACACCGGCATTCGGGTACCGAGGCGGACCGGACGATGCCGGGGACTGCCTCGGCCGCCGAACTGGACGAGCTTTCCGTCGCGCGCGGAACACAGGCCGAGATCATTTTCCTGCGGCTGATGCGGCGCCATCACGCCGGTGGGGTCGAGATGGCCGCCGCTGCCGATGCGCTGCTCACCGGAGGCGAGGTCGACCGCTCGGCCCGCGAGATGGTGCGCACCCAGGGGCAGGAAATCGGGCTGATGTCCCTCCTGCTGAACCGGCGCGGGGTCTGACCCGTGCCCGGACAACGACACGATGAAGGTACCGCTATGTCTACGATGACCCGCCGTTCCCTGTTCAGTGGTGCCGCCGCCGCGGGCTTGCTGCTCGCATCGTCGCGTGCCGCCGCTGCGGAGAACGGGCCAGCCGCCCGCACCGGTGGTGTCCCGCTGACCAGGGAGGAACGCAGGGTGGTGGTGATCGGCTCCGGCTTCGGCGGCGGCGTCACCGCGCTACGACTGGCCCAGGCCGGGGTGCCGGTGCTGATGCTCGAGCGCGGGAAGCGCTGGGTCACCGGGCCGAACGCGGAGACCTTCCCGCATGCCACCCAGCCCGACAAGCGGTTGCTCTGGCATCGCTCCAGTCCGACGCTGTTCGGTACGCCACTGCTGTTCGAGCCCTACACCGGACTGGTCGAAGCTGTCTCGGGCAGCGGGATGACGGCGCTGTGCGCGGCCGGTCTCGGTGGCGGATCACTGGTGTATCAGGGCATGTCGCTCCAGCCGACCCGCGAGGTGTTCGAAACGCACTTCCCGGCCGGGCTGAATTGGCAGCAGATGGACCAGGTGTACTACCCGCGCGTCGCGCGCATGCTCGGCCTCGCGACCGCGCCGGACGAGCTGGTCGACAGCGCGCCCTACGCGGCCGCACGGGTCTTCGCCGATCGGGTGCGCGGGGCCGGGATGCCGCTGTCGAAGATCCCGATGCCGATCGACTGGAACTACGCGCTGGCCGAATTGCGTGGGGAGATGAAACCGTCCTACACCAACGGCGACGGTGCGATGGGCGTGAACAACGGCGGCAAGAACACCGTCGACGTCACCTATGTCGCGGCCGCCGAGGCAACCGGGAAGGTGGAGGTGCAGACCCTGCACGAGGTCACCGACATCGAGCGGGCGCCCGACGGTCGCTGGGTGGTGCGGGTCGACCGTCTCGACACCGCGGGCGTTGTTCAGGAGAACAAGATCATCACCACGGGCACCCTGGTCCTCGCAGCGGGCAGCCTCAACACCACCCGCCTGCTGGTGCGGGCCGGCGCCACGGGCGCGATCCCGGATCTGCCGGACGAACTGGGCAAGGGCTGGGGCACCAATGCCGACCGCATCTATGTCTGGCGCGATCCGGCGGCGGGTTTCGGTACCGCGCAGGGCGGTCCGGTCGTCTACGGCAGCAAGAACTGGGACGATCCGCACTCAGCGTTCACGGTGATCCAGGCGTCGCTGCCGCCGCTGTCGATGGACGCGGGCAGCACCATGCTGGTCGGCTACGGCGTGAGCGAGAGCCGCGGCGAATTCGTCTACGACACGGGCTCGGATGTCGCGACACTGCGCTGGCCCTCCGACGGCGACCAGGCTATCCAGGTGGGCCACATCGACCCCGCCGTGCGGCGGATCGCGGGACCGGGCGCGCAGGTGCTCGACACCAACGCGGTCTTCCCGTCCACCTGGCACCCGCTCGGCGGCGCGAACATGGACAGCGTGTGCGATCTGGACGGTCGGGTGCGCGGTCAGCGCGGCCTCTACGTGCTCGACGGCGCCCTCATGCCCGGCAACACCGCGGCCTGCAACCCGTCCATGACCATCGCCGCGATCGCCGAACGCGCGGTGGATGTCCTGGTGCGCACCGATGTGGGTGTCGTGATCTGAGCAAGGGACGCGAACGAGAACGGGCGGGCGGTGTCGTATCGACCCGCCCGCCCGTCGTTCGCGAGGCTACGGTGCTGGAAGTAGTTGCTCGCCATAGACTTCGAGGCAGCGCAGCGCCAGCTCGAGGTGGACCCGTCGGCTCTCGATCGGATGACCCAACCGGCGCTCCGCCTGCTTGAGCCGGTACCGGACGGTATTGCCGTGCACGCCGAGCCGGCTCGCGGCCGCATCGATATTGCCTCCGGCACAGAGGAATTCGAACACGGTGTCGCGGAGACGGGCGCCTTGCTCGCTCCGATCGGCGAGTTGCCCGAGTTCGCGTTCGATGAGCGCGCGCACGGACTCGATGTCTCCGTCGCCGGTGAGCAGGCAGACCAGGTCGATGTCCTGGTAGGCGGTGACCGCGCCGGAATTCTGTGCGCTGGTCGCGATCCGCTGAGCGGCACAGGCTTCCAGATGGCTTCGTCGAAAGCCCGCCACACCGGGGCGGGGGGTGCCGAGCGCGAGGTGAAGG
>NZ_JBHWZY010000557.1:0-4642 GCF_042727815.1 Nocardia sp. NPDC060220 | reverse complement strand
CCTCGCAGACGGCCGGGGTGATCCTGCGGTCGCTGGTGAATCTGGAAGCCGACGGCGGCGACACGTTCTTCGGCGAACCCGAACTCGACCCGGCCGATCTGCTGCGCACCGCGGGCGGGCTCGGCGTGATCACACTGTTCGAGCTCGGTCAGCAGGCGGCGCGGCCCGCGCTGTTCTCGACGTTCCTGATGTGGGTGCTCGCCGATCTGTTCCAGACGTTGCCCGAGGTGGGTGACGTGGACAAGCCGAAGCTCGTGTTCATCTTCGACGAGGCGCATCTGCTGTTCGCCGAGGCGTCCAAGGCGTTTCTGCAGCAGGTCGAGCAGACGGTGAAGCTGATCCGGTCCAAGGGTGTCGGTGTGTTCTTCTGCACCCAGTTGCCCACCGACATCCCCAACCCGGTGCTCTCCCAGCTCGGAGCCCGCGTGCAGCACGCGTTGCGCGCCTTCACCCCCGACGATCAGAAGGCACTGTCCAAGACGGTGCGCACGTATCCGAAGTCGTCGGTGTACGACCTGGAAGAGGCGCTGACCTCGCTCGGTACCGGTGAGGCGATCGTCACCGTGCTCTCCGAAACCGGTGCGCCCACGCCCGTTGCCTGGACCAAGATCGCGCCACCGCGCTCACTGATGGACACCATCGGCGACGAGGCGATCAAGTCCAAGGCACTGTCGAGCGCGCTGCAGGGCAGATACGGGCAGAGCGTCGACCGGGAATCGGCCTACGAGATGCTGCTCGCCAGCGTGGCGGCCGCCGAGCCGGTACCCGAATCCGCCCCCGCGCCGGGGCGCTCGACGGACCGGCAGGAAGAGGATTCGGCCGCTGAACGGATCATGGCGAATCCGGCGGTGAAGAGTTTCCTTCGGTCGGCGGCGAGTGCGGCAGGGCGCGAGATCAGCCGCAGTATTTTCGGCACCCGGCGCCGGTGATCGAGTGCGGCCCGTCGATCGGCGGGCCGCACTCCCCGAGTCCCGGGATCAGCCAGTCACCGCGCGAGCTCGCGCATCAGCAGGTCGGCGGTCGTCTCGCGACGGAGCAGCTGCTCGGTGCGGCCGTGGGCGACCGCGACGACCGGCGGCCTGCCCGCTGTTCGATATCCGGCCGCGCACGGGTGATAGGCACCGGTGCACGGCACCGCGAGAACCTCGCCGGCACGAAGATCGGCCGGAATCCGGACCTCGGCGGCGATGAGCCTGCCCGCGGCACCGTGCCTGCTCGCGACCGATGCGGTGAGCTGGGGTCCGGCCGGATGCCGGTTGACCACGAGCGCGCTCACATCGTCGCGCCCGTCGGTATCCCCGTCGACGATCACGCACCGGCCGCCGGCGACCTCGGTGACGGCGAGCACCCGGTGGAGCGTGACACCCGCCCGCGCGACGATCGCGCGCCCCGGTTCCATCGCGAGGACCGGGCGGGGGAAGTGGTGGCGCGCACAGCCCGCGTCGAGCGCGTCATCGAGGATGTCGGCGAGTTCGCGCAGGTTGAGCTCGGCATCGCCGCCGCGCAGCGCCACCGCGTGCCCGCCGCCGATATCGAGATGGGTCAGCAGGGTGCCGTGTTCGGCCTGGATCCAGGCCATCTCGCCGATCATCCGGCGGATCGCCTCGCCGTACAGGTCGGGGTCGTGGATCTGTGCGCCGAGGTGGCAGTGCAGTCCGGTCAGGATCAGCTTCGGCTGCGCGATGATCCGGGCCACGGCCGTGGCGCAGGAATCGCTGCCGAGCGGGAACCCGAACCGTGAGCTGCCCGGCACCTCGATTCCGGGCGCCACCCGCAACAGCACCTGCTGTGGGCGGGTCGCGAGCGAGGCGAGCAGGGTGATCTCGGTGAGGGTGGAGACCACGATGCGGCCGACCCCCGCGCCTACCGCGGCGCGGAGCTCGTCGAAGGGAGCCCCGTTGCCCTGCAGGACGATCCGGCGTGGGTCGATGCCCGCCGCGAGCGCCACCTCGAGCTCACCGGTCGAACCGACCTGCACGGCGAGGCCCTCCTCGGCGACCCAGCGGGCCACCGTGCGCAGCATCAGGGCGGTACCCGCGTAGACGATCTCGGTGTCGGGGAAGTGCTTGCGGTAGGCGCGGCAGCGTTCCCGCACCTCCGTCTCGTCGATCACGCGCACCGGCGTGCCGTACTGGTCGGCGACATCGTGCAGGGCCACGCCGCCGAGGGTGATCCGGCCGTCACCGTCGTAGTGGGTGTCGGCGGGCCACACCGCGGGGTCGAGTCGGGGGACCGCACTCGCACGCAGGGACGGGAAGATATCGAGCAACGTCACGGTGGTCTCCTCCAGGAGGACGCCCCCGCACTCGGACGGCGGGGCCACTTCCAGGACTACGCCGCTCGCGGGCAGCCGAACTCGGTCTTTACGGGTCCTTGACCACCCGGCGACCGTTCCTGACGACTTGCTGACGTGGGTGTCAGCCGCCCAGCTTCTTGTAGAACGCGCCCGCGATCGGTGCGGTGAACGAACGGGGGCCGTAATTGCCCGCCACGCTCATGCCCTTGCTGATCAGGCCGGGGACGATGCGCATCTTGTTGCGGGCCAGCGCGTCGATGGAGACCTTCGCGGTGTACTCCGACGACACCCAGAGGAAGTCGGGAACCATCTTGTCGACGATCGACTGGTCTTCGGGGGCCGGGGTTTCGGTGCGGACGGGGCCGGGCGCCAGCAGGGTGACGTTCACGCCGCTGCCCTTGAGCTCGCCGCGCAGCGACTCCGAGAAGGTGTTCGCGAACGCCTTCGACGCCGCGTAGGTGGCGTTGTTGGGGATCGGCATATTGCCCGCCGCCGAACCGCTGATCAGGATCCCGCCCGCCTTGCGCTCGATCATGCCGGGCAGCACCGCCAGGCTCAGGTCGTGCACGGCAGTGGCGTTGAGTTCCATCTGCATCCGCTCATAGGCGAAGTCGAGCTCGGCGACCGGCCCGAACGTCGCGATGCCCGCGTTGTTGCAGAGAACGGCGATATCGCGAACCGCGAGCTCGTCGACGAGGCTGGCCCGCTGGGTGCGATCGGCCAGGTCGACCGCGCGGACCTCGGCGGTGATGCCGTGGGCCAGGGTCAACCGCTGGGCCAGCTCGGTGAGGATCTCACCGCGGCGCGCGACCAGGATCAGCGAATAGCCGCGCCCGGCCAGTTCGGCGGCCAGCGCGGTGCCGATGCCGGAGGACGCGCCGGTGACGACGGCACGATTGTCTGCAGTGGGGGAGGGCAAGCTCACGAGGGGAGCTTAGGGGATCGGCTACGGCCGTGCGGTGTCCGCATCGACGGGGTGACAGCGCGATGAGAGGGTTCGACGCTGAATGGTCCGGCGCCATCGATACTGGACCGATGGCTGACGAGCAGGTGTTCGGGATGGGCGACGACCCGCTGGCCGAGCCGACGTGGCCCGCGCTCACCGACGACGAGATCGCTCGCGCGGTCGCCGCGACCTGGGGCGGTTCGCCCGCTGCGATCGAATGGCGGGGTGCGCGGCCGTTGTCGTCGACGGTGGGGGTGCGGTTGGACGGTGGGGATCGGCTCGTGGTGAAGCGGATGCCCGCGCGATTACGCGATGTGGTGGCGTTGGGTGAGGAGCATCGGTTCATCCGGCACCTGCGGGTTCGGGATATTCCGGTGCCCGAAGTGCGTGCCACCGTGGGGGATTGGATGAGCGATGAGTCCGGCCGAGACCGTGATGGCGCGACAGGCGCGTTCGTCTACGAGGTGCATCGGGTGGGGATGGGGGAGGATCGGTATCGCGCGGACTTCTCCTGGTCGCCCTATCGCGACCGTGACGATGCGGGGAGCGCTGGGCTGATGCTCGGCCGATTGCATTCGGCCGCAGCAGATTTCGATGCACCGGCTCGACCCGCGCGACCGCTGCTGGCGAGCATGCACAATGACGTGGCGTGCGCCTTCGATTGGCACAGCGCCCGACGGCCGTCGGTCGCCCGATTCCTCGGTGCGAGAGACTGGCGCGCTGACATTCCCCAGTTTCACGCCGACCTTTCCGGCGTCGCGCCACTGTGGACGCACGGGGACTGGCACGCGACGAACCTGCTGTGGAACGACCACGAGGTGACCTCGGTGATCGATTTCGGCCTGGCCGACCGGACGACGGCTGTCTTCGACCTCGCCACCGCCATCGAGCGCGCCGCCATCGACTGGGTTTCGCTGCGTGACGGCGGACCCGCACACGTCCGAGCAGACCAGATCACCGCGCTGATCCAGGGATATCAATCGGTTCGACCGCTGTCGGTCGCCGAACAGCGCCTGCTCCCGGACCTGCTCCCGCTCGTGCACATCGGCTACGAACTCTCCGAAATCGACTACTTCCTGACCATCGCCCACGACCCACGCAACGCCGAAATCGCCTACTACGACTGGCTTCTCGGTCACCTGCGCTGGTACGAGACAGCAGAGGGGCGCGAACTACGCGATGTAATTCACGACGCCTCCCTGCGCTGACCGCGCCCGGCACCGCCGGCCGTATTTCCGGCGACACCCACCCCAGGCCACCCCCCGACGACACCCACGATCCGCCATGACCGCACTCCCAGCCCCGCACGACCCTCACCTTCTTCCGCTCCCTCGGCGGCGCGATCGGCGTCTCGGCGCTCGGCGCGGTCATGGCCCACCGGGTCACGGACTACGTGAAGG
>NZ_JBHWZY010000556.1:0-4659 GCF_042727815.1 Nocardia sp. NPDC060220 | reverse complement strand
GAGCGAGGGGGTGTTCGGCGGCTGCCAGCCGGCCTGCGCGGTGTGCGCCTGGAGGCAGCGGTAGGTGGTGCCGCCGTAGGTGACGGTCGCCCCGACCGCGTAGGCGGTGCCGGCCGCCCAGGTGCCGAGACCGCCCCTTCTGTGTCAGCGGGCACTGTCGAAGAGGTCGAAGCAGGACCAGCCGCCGCGGAACCACTGGACGGTGAGCTGCCAGGTCGACGGGTAGGTGCCGTCGGCGTAGCGCAGTCGGAGTCCGTACCGGCACTTGCCGATCGTTGTCCGGGTGAGGTGCTGGATGACCGTGCGGTGCAGGAAGGACGCGCTCAGCCAGGCGAGGAGGCCGTACAGGACGGCTGTCGGGCCGGGTGCGAGGTACCAGGCGGTAGCGCCGATCGCGGCGTGCAGCGTCATATCGATGAGGAACGCGGGGATCACGCCGGTCTCGTCGCCGCTGGAAGCGCGTCCGGTGAGCGGGAATTCGTCTGTCGAGCGCTCCCGCGTTTCGGATGTGACGAACATCGGCTCGGCGTCACGTTCGTATCCGCGCTCCCGCGTCGCGTGCCGGGACGGTGCTGCGTTGCTCATGGAGGTCAGCGTGGTCGACACCGCTTAACAAGCACCCGGTGCCGACCTTGCCGACCTGATCACCGTCGGTGTCAGCCCGCGGAACCCGATGACAGCCAGGGGAATCCGGAGGCCGAGCCGGTGCCACCGCCGGAGGGAAGATCCGCTCCCGCCGAGCCAGGGCGGTGGATGCGAACGGTGACCGGGTCGGTGCCGTCGGCTTCCACGGTGACGATGCGCGCGCCGGGCGCCGAGGTGACCCGAGCGCCGGTGACCTTCACCTCGTAGCCGTCCGGATGGAACAGATCCGAGACGTAGATCTCGGTCGGCGCCGAGGCCTGGCGAGGCCGGTACCGATACGCGAAATCGCCTGTGCTGGAGTCGAAGACCATGCCATCGGGAATTCCCGCGGTGGCTTGTGGATAGGTGCGGACCAGTTCGCGCCCGAGTTCACCGCGGAAAGGATCACCGTCGCGGGCGCTGTAATGCCAGTAGTGCCAGCCGACGAACCGTTCGTCGGCCCGGGTGGTGGTGTTGCGCAACACGGTCGGATCGCCGTCGCCGAATTCGGTGACCATGGTGGGGATGTCGGTGCGGTCGGCGAAAGCGTCGATGTTCGACCAGGTCCGGTCCTGCTGCGGCGGGCACAGGGCGCGCAGCTCCTCGGGCAGGCCGAGGTAGATCGCGAGCTGGCTGGGAATGCAGTAATCGTGCGGGGAGAAAACGATGTTCGGGCTGGTGATCGGTGGATTCTTGCCCAGGTGGCTGGGCATGGTCTCGTTCCAGGTGACATTCGGCTCCCAGAACACCGGCACAGTGGCATTGCGTGCCCGCACCGCATCGGTCAGCTGTTGCAGTGCCCGTTGATATTTCACGTCGAAGTCGGGGCAGCCGTCGGGATAGCAGGTGAGAAACGCTGAGCCGGGCCACGGTTCGTTGAGCAACTCGATCCCGAGCACGCTCGCGCGCCCGGTCATCCGCTCGGCGAGCGCGCCCAGCGCCACCCCCAGATGGTTCAGCACCCCGTAGGTGTTGTTCCACACCTCGTCCCACCCGGCATTCATGCTCGGCATCAGGTAGTACAGCGGGAATCCGGGATTCGGCTCACCGTCCGCGGGCCGGGCGCGGATCGCCCATTCGGGGAACCCGTTGCCGTTCCAGATCTTCGACAATCCGTCCTGGTGATTGTCGAGCAACGTGTAGATGCCGTGCGCGGCAAGGGTATCCACGACATTCTCGACCCGGTCGAGGTAGGCGGTATCGACAACACCCGCCGTCGGCATCAGTCCGTCGAACGAGACCCCGAGCCGGACTGTGGTGAACCCGTGCCGAGCCAGTGTCGCCGCCGCTTCGTCGGTGAGGGTGAATCCGTCACCGGGTTGCAGGTAGGGCGCGTCCTTGTCGACGGTGTTCACCCCGTGGAGCAGCACGGTGCGTCCGTACCCGTCGATCAACGCCGACCCCTGTGCCCGCAGGGGCGTCAGCGGTCTCGCGGGGTCGGCGGTTACCGGGGCGCTGCTCACGGCCAGCCCGGCTGCGAGTGCGAGTGCCGTCATCCAGCGCACCGGTCGCCTCATCGTCCTCATCATCTGCGTCCTCGATCCCCAGGTGGACGCTCGTTCAACTGAACGAATGTCCAAGTCTGTTGGCGAGAGAACATAGCCGGACCGCCATGATGTGGTCAAGGCCACAATCATGAAAGAGCCTGAATCGCTTCGTGTTCGATGCCCGATCTGCCTCGCCGCCGCTGTCGACGAGCTGCTGGCCGCGGGCTGGGCTATCGCGGATCCGCTGTCGGAGCACACCACCACTGAAGGGCGTAACCCTCGGCCTGCGGCGGGTGCGTGGTGTGGGTGTTCGTCACAGTCGTGGTGCAAGCGAGGTGGTGACCGGACCAAGTCTTGTCGAACGATCGCTGGTGAGGTTGCGAGCCTTGTTAACGTGGCCGCGTTTTGCGATGCACGGTGAGAGGGAACGGATGAAGCGCGCGCTCATGGTGGTAGCGACCGGGGGATTGGCGTTGGCGACGCTCGTCGGATGCTCGAGCGCGGAGCCCGAGGCCGCGCAACCGAAGGCATTGTTCGAGCCGTGCACCGGAGTCACCGCGGACGCACTACAGAAGGCCGGTGTCGACCCCGCGACGAAGGTGGCGGCAGGTGCGGTGTCCGCCGGTTGGCAGACCTGCGAGTGGACCGGCGCCACCGCCTACCTGAGGGTGTTCTCGACCTCGCGAACCCTCGCGGAGTTCGAGAAGGAAGCAGGTCCGACACCTTTCACCGACTACACGGTCGCGGGCCGCACCGGCCGTCGCCTCGGCGACACCCCTACTGCCTGTGACATCCTCTTCGCTGCGTCCCAAGGCGTCATCCGCATGGTCGTCGTGAACAACCCCACCCAGCAGACCGCCGACGCCTGCACCACCCTGCGCCACATGGGCGATTCGATCATTCCGACCTTCCCGACCTGAGCCGAGTCCGACTGGGTTCAGCCGAACGAGCAGCAGAGTTCGATGGTGCAACCGACGCCGCGAAACCATTCTTCGACGAGGCGGCCGAGGGTGGGGTGGGTGCCGTCGGCGTAGCGGATTCGAAGGCCGAACAGCGACTTGCCGAGCGTTGTTCGGGTGAGGCGCTGGACGAAGGTCCGGTGGATGAACGAGGCGGCCAGCCAGGCCAGGGTGCCGTACGCGAAGGCCACCGGGGTCGGGAACACGAACCAGACAGCGGCGCCGATCGCGAGGTGCAGTGCCATGTCGATGGGGAACGCGAGCCACATCCAGGTGGAGCTGCCGTGTGCGTTCGTCGCGAGCAGCGGGAACTCGGGTTTCGACTCCGGCTTGTCGGGTACCGCGGGAACGAAGATCAGTCGGCCGTCAACATCTCGCTCGTATCCGGCGGCGAGAACCTTCGCCTCGTTCCGCACGGTCACCGGGTCGTTCATGGACGAAAAGGTAAGTGGCGACGCTTATGACCGGCCGTGGATTACGCCAATGCCGGAATCACCTCGCGTTCGAAGAGTTCGATGCCGGAGGTGTCGTAGGCGGCTTCCGGGAAGTTGACGATGGTGTAGGCGAGGCCGAGGTTCTTCACCTTCGTGAGGCGTTCGACGATTTGTTCCGGGGTGCCGACCGCCGCGCTGGCCGCGAACTGTTCGTGCACACGGGCTTTCGCCTCATCAGCGCCGAGGAAGGGAGTGAAGCGGTCGACGATGGTCGAGAGTCGTTCCTGTACTTCGGTTTCGGTGGTACCGACAATGGCGTTGAAGTTCGAGCTGCGGGTGATGGCGGAGAAATCGGTACCGACCTCTTCGCAGTGCTGGCGCAGGATGTCGGACTTGCGGGCGAACTCGTCGGGGTCGCCGCTGAAGTTGGTGTAGTCAGCGTATTTGGCGGCGATGCGCAGGGTCTTCTTCTCGCCGCCACCAGCGATCCAGATCGGAATCCCGTTCTCCTGCAACGGTCGTGGGTGCACGATGGCGTCGTCGACCTGGTAGTACTTGCCGTCCAGGGTCGCTCGGCCGGTCTTCCATGCCTCGCGGAAGATCTGGACACCTTCGTCGAGGCGGCCGAGGCGCTCACCGGCGGACGGGAAGCCGTAACCGTAAGCGCGCCACTCGTGTTCGTACCAGCCGCCGCCGATGCCCATCTCCACCCGGCCACCCGAGATGAGATCGACGGTGGCGGCCACCTTGGCCAGGTAGGCGGGGTTGCGGTAGCTCATGGCAGTACACATCTGGCCCAGCCGCACCCGGGAGGTGGTGGCCGCGAACGCCGCCATCAACGTCCACGCCTCGTGGGTGGCTTCGTCGGTGGGAACGGGCGTGGTGTGGAAGTGGTCGTATACCCAGATCGACTCCCAGTCGGAGCCCGCGTCGAACCGCTGGGCCAGTTCGCGCATCACCGACCACTGGTCGGCCGGTTCGATACCGACCAGATCTAGCCGCCAGCCCTGGGGAACGAAGATGCCGAAGCGCACAGGTTTTCTCCTGGAGTGAATGGAACTCGAGCGGCGCGCCACACGCCGCGGCTGTCGAGATCCACTGTTCCACTTCTGCGCGCTCAGGCAACTATTGTGCGCGCACCGCGCTGAACCTGTC
>NZ_JBHWZY010000555.1:0-4666 GCF_042727815.1 Nocardia sp. NPDC060220 | reverse complement strand
GCCCAGATCGATGCGCAGACCGAACAGCTTGGCGAAGCGGCTGCGCCTGCCGACGACCTGGTACAGCCCGTCGGGCGTGCGCCGGGCCAGATCGCCGGTCCGCAGCGCGTCGACCGTGCGGCCCAGTGCCAGGTCGGCCGAGCGGTGGGCGTAGCCGAGCATCACGTTCGGGCCGTGGTAGACGAGTTCCTCCGCGGCGCCGTCGTCGACCGGTGCCAAGGTGAAATGCCCGCCCGGGACGGGGATTCCGATGCAATCGGGGTGCTCGTCCGCCGATTCCGGTGGGAGATACGCCATTCGGGCGGTGGCCTCGGTCTGGCCGTACATCACGAAGAACCGCCAGCCCGCGGCCGCGCCGAGCCGCGCGTAGGTCCGGACCCTGGCCGGGTCGAGCCTGCCGCCCGCCTGGGTCACGTATCGCAGATCGGGCAGTGACATCCGTGCGAAGCCGATCCGGTCGAGGAGATCGACGGTGTAGGGCACCGCGGCGAACGAGGTGGCCCGGTGCTCGCGGAACTCGTCCCAGAACTCGGGCTCGAGCACGGAGCGCTCGGTGAGCAGCAGGCTCGCGCCGCGCAGCAGATGACTGTGGACCACCGACAGGCCGTAGCAGTAGAACAGCGGCAAGGTGGTCGCCGCGACGTCGTCCGGGCCGATGCCGAGGTACTCGGCGATGGATTCGGCGTTGGCGCCGAGATTGCGCGCCGACAGCCGCACCAGCTTCGGCGACCCGGTGGACCCGGAGGTGCTGAGCAACAGCGCCAGCTCCGGATGCAGCCGGTGCGCCGACCGCGCGCGGTTCGCGATGACCCGACCGCGGTCGATGATCACATCCGGGTCGTAGGTTGCGGCCAGTTCGCCGGTGAGCTCGCCGGTGAGCAGGACCGCGCACCCCGCGTCGAGTGCGCCGAGGTAGGCGACGAGGGAGTCCAGATCGTTGCCCGCGGTGAGCGCGACGAGCCGGCGGACCGGTCCCAGTTCGCCCGAGAACTCCGCGACGCGGTCGGCGAGCTGGGCGTAGGTCACCGAGGTGATGGTGGCGGCGGACGCGGGCCCCACCGGGTGCAGCACCGCGACGCGGTCGTCGAAACCACGCAGATGGGCGAGGATCGGCAGGGTCGGCACGCGAAAAAGTCTAGGTGGCGTGCCGAGGGCGGCCGGGAGGCGCCTGTGCGGCGAACTCCCGGTGAACGAGAACTAGAGGCCGAAGCTGCCGGGCCCGCGTCTGCGCAGGTACTTCTCGAACTCGGCCGCGATGGCGTCGCCGTCGATCTTGGACATCGTCTCGTTGAGGTCGATCGCCGCGTCGCCGCGCTCCTCGAGCGAGCGCACGTACTCGCTGATCTCCTCGTCGCCGAGGGTCATCTCGTTGACCGCGGCTTCCCACTCCTCGGCTTGTTTCGGCAGCTCACCGAGCGGAACCTCGATATCGAGGACGTCTTCGACCCGGTGCAGCAGCGCGATCGTCGCCTTCGGGTTCGGCGGCTGCGACACATAGTGCGGGACGGCGGCCCAGAACGACACCGCGGGCACCCCGGCCTTCACACACTGGTCCTGCAGCACGCCGGTGATTCCGGTCGGGCCCTCGTACCGGGTCTGTTCCAGGCTGAATCGCTCGGCGGCCTCGGGGCTGTAGGCCGAACCGGTCACCGGCACCGGCCGGGTGTGGGGGGTATCGGCCAGCAGCGCGCCGAGGATCACGACCGTCTCCACGCCGAGTTGCTCGATGAACTCGAGCAGGTCGTCGCAGAAACTGCGCCATTTCATGTTCGGTTCGATGCCACGCAGCAACACCACGTCGCGGTCGCTGCCGGGCGGGGAACACACCGACAGCATCGTCGAGGGCCACTGGATCTCCCTGGTCACCCCGTCGACCTGACGGACTGTCGGCCGGTTCACCTGGTAGTCGTAGTAGTCCTCGGAATCGAGTTCGGCCAGCGGCTCGGCATCCCAGATCAACTCCAGATGTTCGATGGCGCCACTGGCGGCATCGCCGGCGTCGTTCCAGCCCTCGAAGGCGGCAACCATGACGGGATTGCGCAACGTCGGCAGTTCCGTCTCGGGGGTCTCACTGGCATCCACCCGGTCAGCCTAGTGTCTTGTGCGAATTGTTTTGCGGTGACCGACGGTGTTGCGTGTTTCCACCGGGAACAGTGGCGCAGGCCACTCGATTCACCCACAGTGGTCTCGTTCGTCGGGGGTGCCCTCTAGTCTTGAATCATGTCTGCGTCCTTGCCCACCGGGTTCGATACCACGCTCCTCGACACGCTGCGGCGGCGTGTCGTCATCGGCGACGGCGCGATGGGCACGATGTTGCAGGCCGCGGATCTGTCGCTCGACGACTTCCGCGGCCTCGAGGGATGCAACGAGATCCTCAACGACACCCGCCCGGATGTGCTCGCCGAGATTCACCGCGCCTACTTCGCGGCGGGCGCGGATGCGGTGGAGACCAACACCTTCGGCTGCAACCTGCCCAACCTCGCCGACTACGACATCTCCGACCGGATCCGCGATCTGTCCGAGCGCGGTACCCGCATCGCCCGCGATGTCGCCGACGAGATGGGTCCGTCCGCCGACGGCACCCCGCGTTACGTCCTCGGCTCGATGGGCCCCGGCACGAAGCTGCCGACCCTGGGCCACGCGCCGTTCGTCTCGCTGCGCGACGCCTACACCGAAGCCGCGCTCGGCATGCTCGACGGCGGTGCCGATGCCATCCTCATCGAGACCTGCCAGGACCTGCTGCAGGTCAAGGCCGCGATCACCGGCAGTCGCCGGGCCATGATCGCGGCGGGCCGCCGGATCCCGATCATCACCCACGTCACCGTGGAGACCACTGGCACCATGCTGGTCGGCAGTGAGATCGGCGCGGCGCTCACCGCGCTGGAACCGCTCGGCATCGACATGATCGGGCTGAACTGCGCGACCGGGCCCGCGGAGATGAGTGAGCACCTGCGGCACCTGTCGCGCCACGCCACCATCCCGGTGTCGGTGATGCCGAACGCCGGTCTGCCGGTGCTCGGTGCCAACGGCGCCGAGTACCCGCT
This sequence comes from Nocardia sp. NPDC060220, assembly GCF_042727815.1. Taxonomy (NCBI): domain Bacteria; kingdom Bacillati; phylum Actinomycetota; class Actinomycetes; order Mycobacteriales; family Nocardiaceae; genus Nocardia; species Nocardia sp. NPDC060220. The sequence goes on along the minus strand of NZ_JBHWZY010000555.1, from coordinate 1,622 downwards.
CACCCCCGAAGAGCTCGCCGTCGCGATGAGCGGGTTCGTGTCCGAGTTCGGGCTCTCGCTGGTCGGTGGCTGCTGTGGCACCACCCCGGAGCACATTCGCCAGGTCGCCGAGGCGGTGCGTGAGGTCGAGAAGACGCTGCCCGCGATCGAGGATCGTCGCCACCCCGAGCACGAGCCTGCCGTCTCGAGCATGTACACCGCGGTGCCGTTCGAGCAGGACGCGTCGATCATGATGATCGGCGAGCGAACCAATGCCAACGGCTCCAAGGCTTTCCGTGACGCGATGCTGGCCGCCGACTGGCAGCGGTGCCTCGAGATCGCCAAGGACCAGACCCGCGACGGCGCGCACATGCTCGACCTCTGCGTCGACTACGTGGGCCGCGACGGTGCCGACGACATGAACGAGCTGGCCTCACGGCTGGCCACCGCCTCGACGCTGCCGATCATGCTCGACTCCACCGAGGTGCCGGTCTTGCAGGCGGGTCTGCAGCATCTGGGTGGCCGGTGTGCGGTGAACTCGGTGAACTACGAGGACGGCGCAGGCCCGGATTCGCGGTTCCAGCAGATCATGCGGCTGGTCTCCGAGCACGGTGCCGCCGTCGTCGCGCTGACCATCGACGAAGAGGGTCAGGCTCGCACGGCCGATCACAAGGTCGCGATCGCCGAGCGGCTGATCGACGACATCACCGGCAACTGGGGCCTGGCCGAGTCCGACATCATCATCGACACCCTGACGTTCACCCTGGGCACCGGGCAGGAGGAGTCGCGCAAGGACGGCGAGGAGACGATCAAGGCCATCCGCGAGCTCAAGCGCCGCCGCCCGCAGGTGCAGACCACCCTGGGCCTGTCGAATATCTCCTTCGGTCTGAACCCGGCCGCCCGGCAGGTGCTGAACTCGGTGTTCATGCACGAATGTGTCGAAGCGGGACTGGATTCGGCGATCGTGCACGCGTCGAAGATCCTGCCGATGAGCCGGATCCCCGACGAGCACCAGCAGGTGGCCCTCGATCTGATCTATGACCGCCGCACCGAGGACTACGACCCGCTGCAGAAGCTGATGGCGTTGTTCGAGGGTGTCTCGACGGCCTCGTCGAAGGCCTCGCGCGCCGAGGAAATGGCGCTGCTGCCCTTGTTCGAGCGTCTCGAGCGGCGCATCGTCGACGGTGAACGCAACGGTCTCGGTGACGATCTCGACGAGGCGATGCAGACCGTGCCGCCGCTGCAGATCATCAACGAGACCCTGCTCTCGGGCATGAAGACCGTCGGTGAGCTGTTCGGTTCGGGCCAGATGCAGCTGCCGTTCGTGTTGCAGTCGGCCGAGGTGATGAAAACCGCTGTCGCGCACCTGGAACCGCACATGGAAGCCACCGACGACGCGGGTAAGGGACGGATCGTGCTGGCCACGGTGAAGGGCGATGTCCACGACATCGGCAAGAACCTGGTCGACATCATCTTGTCCAACAACGGCTACGAGGTGGTGAACCTCGGTATCAAGCAGCCCATCGCCACCATTCTCGACGCCGCGCAGGACAAGAAGGCCGATGTGATCGGCATGTCCGGGCTGCTGGTGAAGTCGACCGTGGTGATGAAGGAGAACCTCGGTGAACTCAACTCCAAGGGTG
>NZ_JBHWZY010000554.1:0-4676 GCF_042727815.1 Nocardia sp. NPDC060220 | reverse complement strand
CACCCTGACCTGCTGGGACACAGCGTCCCGAGGTGCCAGTGCACGCTGGCGACAACGACATCCAGGCGTTCGAGGAGATCTGCCCGCTGGTCTAGGGTGCCGTCGTCGAGGATGTCGACCTCGATACCGGTGAGGACGCGAAACGGCGCCATCTGCTCGTTGAGTTCGGCGATCACGTCGAGCTGGCGCAGCAGCCGGTCGGCGGACAGGCCGTTGGCGACCTTGAGACGCGGCGAATGGTCTGTCAGCGCGCAGTATTCGTGACCGAGCGCGGCCGCGACGCCCATCATCTCGGCGATCGGGCTGCCCCCGTCGGACCAGTCCGAATGGGTGTGCAGATCACCGCGCAGCGCCGCGCGCAGCTCCTCACCCGCGGGTGCGATCGGCTTCGCCTGTGCGCGGAGCTCGGCAAGATAACCGGGAACCTCACCGGCACAGGCCGCTTCGATGATGGCGGCCGTCTTGGGCCCGATCCCGGCGAGCTCACGCCAGCTGTGTTCGCGGGCGCGCGTCGCCACCTCGTCGTCGGCGAGCCCGGCGACGACGTCGGCGGCACGGCGGTAAGCCTTCACCCGGTGCGTTTCGGCACGACCGCGTTCGAGCCAGAACCCGACCTCGCGCAGTGCCGCCACCGGACCCGGACTCGCCGCCGATGTCATCGCGACTACTTGATCCGGCCGTACTTGAGGAACGCGACGCCGTCGGCGTACACCCGGCTGGTGATGACCCGGAACTTCTCCGGCGCGGGCAGTTTCGCCCCGCCGCCGAACAGCGGCCTGCCGGTGCCGAGCACCACCGGGTGCAGCTTCAGGAACACCTGGTCGATCTCGGGCAGCAGCGCCTGCGCCAGTTCACCGCCACCGCAGAGCCAGATGCCAAGTCCGTCTTCGCGTTTGAGCTCACGCACCGCGGCGATCGGATCCTCGGCGATCAATTCCACCCCGGGCGCGGGCGATTCGGGCAGCGTCGTGGACACCACGTACTGGCGCAGGTGCTCGTACGGGCTGGCGGTGCCGGTGCGTACCCCGAAGTCGTGGGTCTTGCGGCCCATGATCACGGTGTCGAAGTAGATGTTGCCCGCCGCGATTCCGCGCGCCTCGCGCACCTTGGTGGGCAGGGTTTCCGGGTACTGCGAGATGATCGCGGGCCCGTGATCACCGCCTACCGGGAAGAAGTCCAGCGTTCCGTCCTCGGCGGCGATGAAACCGTCGATTGTCGATGCCACGAAATAGGTCAGCTTGCGCATAACGTCCTCCCTGCACGGACCCGGTCTGTCACGACCTGTCAGAGGAAACGTTAGCGTGCCCGGATCAGCGGCGGCGCGGCTTCCGTTGACACTTCGGACAGGAAAACGACGACCGATTCATGAACTGTTCCCGCACCAGCAGCGTCGCACACCGATCGCACGGTTCGTCCTCGCGCCCGTAAGCGGCCAGTGACCGGGAAAAATAGCCGGATTCGCCGTTCACATTCACGTACAGGGCGTCGAAGGAGGTGCCACCGACGGCCAGCGCTTCGGTCATGACCGCGCTGACTCCGTCGAGCAGGGTACGCACGACCGGCCGGGTGAGTTCGGCGGCCACGCGGGTGCCGTGCAATCCGGCCCGCCACAGTGCTTCGTCGGCGTAGATATTGCCGATACCCGAGATCACCGTCTGGTCGAGCAGCACGCGTTTGATCTCGGTGTTCTTGGCGCGGATGGCCGCGACCACGGCCTCGCGATCGAACAGTGGGTCGAGCGGATCGCGCGCGATATGGGCCACGGAATCGGGCACCACGGTCCCGTTCACCTCGACGAGGTCGGCCAGCGCCCAGCCGCCGAAGGTGCGCTGATCGACGAAGCGCAATTCGGCGCCGTCACCGAGCACGGCCCGGATGTGCGCGTGCTTCTCGAGGGGAGCGTCGGCGGGCTGCACCAGCATCTGACCGCTCATGCCCAGATGCACCACCAGTGCGGTATCGGGCTCGTCGAAGGTGAGCCACAGATACTTGCCGCGGCGCTGCGCGGAGTCGATCCGCAACCCGGTGAGCCTCGCCGCCAGATCAGCACCACCCGCGATGTGCCTGCGCACGGCTCGCGGGTGGGTGACGGTGACGGTATCGATGGCCCTACCGACGGCGTGCTCGGCGAGACCGCGACGAACAACCTCGACCTCGGGCAGTTCGGGCACGGGTCAGGCTTTGTCTGCGGATTCGGCGGTCAGCGCCTTGTACGCGGTACCGGCGGCTTTCTGCTCGGCTTCCTTCTTGGAGCGACCCACGCCTGAGCCGTACGGAACACCGGCGATCACCGTGGTGGCGGTGAACTCCTTGTTGTGGTCCGGTCCGGTGGAGGTGATCTCGTAGGCGGGCACGCCGAGACCGCGTTCGGCGGTGAGCTCCTGCAGGCTGGTCTTCCAGTCGAGGCCGGCGCCCATGCGGGGGCCGCGCTCGAGCAGGTCGGCGAACAGCCGCAGCACCACACCGCGCGCGGTTTCGATGCCGTGCTCGAGGTGCACCGCACCGAGCAGCGATTCCATGCCGTCGGCGAGGATGCTCGGCTTGTCGCGACCGCCGGTGAGCTCCTCGCCCTTGCCGAGCAGCAGGTACTGACCGAGTCCGCCGTCGCCCAGACCACGCGCCACCTCGGCGAGCGCGTGCATGTTCACCACACTGGCGCGCAGTTTCGCGAGTTCACCCTCGGACTTCTCCGGATGCTCGGTATACAGGCGCTCGGTGATGCTGAGGCCGAGTACCGAGTCGCCGAGGAATTCCAGGCGCTCGTTGGTCGGCAAACCGCCGTTCTCGTACGCGTACGACCGGTGCGTCAGCGCTAGGCGCAGAAGCTCCGGTCGTACGTCGACACCGAGGGCGGTGAGCAGGCTGGCGTGATCCGCCGCGCCCACATTGTCTTTACTGGCTGTCACGTTGCTAGGAATGATCTACAACGATCAGACTGCAGAGGTGACCTGGCGGCCCTTGTAGGTGCCGCAGGACGGGCACGCGATGTGCGGGAGGGTCTTCTCACCACACGCGCGGTTCGGGCAGGTGACCAGGGTCGGCGCGGTGGCCTTCCACTGGCTGCGCCGCGACCGGGTGTTGGAACGCGACATCCGACGCTTGGGAACAGCCACGGCTACTTCTCCTCTTGGTTTTCGCTGACTACACCGGCATCAGATGCCGCGGCAACGGTTTGGTCTTGGTGGTGGAACCCTCAGGCGGGGTCGCCGGTACCGGGCTCGTCAGTGGCAAAATTCGCCAACTTCGCCCAGCGAGGGTCCAGTATCTCATGCCCATGATCAGGACCCGCAATCGCCATCCGCACACCGCACTCGGGGCACAGGCCCGCGCAGTCCGGCGAGCACAGCGGCTGCAGCGGAAGCTCCAGCCCGATGGCGTCGAGGATCACCGGCTCGAGGTCGACGAGGTCGTCTTCCATGCGGTAGACCTCGGCATCCTCGGTCGTCTGCTCGGTGGTGCTGTCCGGATACGCGAACAACTCCGTCAGACGAATCTCCACCTGGTCCTCGAACGGTTCGAGGCAGCGCGAGCACTCCCCGGCCGTCGGCCCGGACGCCGTGCCGGTGACCAGCACACCCTCCGAGACCGCCTGCAATTGCAGATCGAGTTCCACCTCGGCAGCGGCCGGGATGGCGATCAGGTCGAGACCCAGCCGCTCGTGGTCGGTGACCGTGCGACGCAGCTCCCGCATGGTTCCCGGCCGACGGCCGAGATTGCGGACATCCAGCACAAAGCCCGCCTCCGACACAGGACCACTGGTCTTGCGTGGACGCGCGGACGAACCGGAACCGGCGGACATCACGGACTCACTTACCGTCGAGGGGATAATGGGCAACCACTCCACAGTACGGCAGGACCCCGCCGGAACTCAAAACGCGCGCTGGGCGCCAGGACCGGTCAGCGCCGGTGCTCGGCAGCGTATTCCGGGTATTCGGCGGCCGGTGCGCCGCGCATCTGCTGGCGTCCGCGGGTGATCGAGCGCCGGGTGGTGTTGAGCGTCTCTTCCATGGATGCGAGCCTGTTGCCGAAATCGGCCATCTGCTCGTCGACGTAGTCGTCACATTCGGTGCGCACCCGGTCGGACTCGGCCTGAGCCTCGTCGATCAGACGGGCGGATTCGGCGTGCGCGACCCGGACGACCTCGGTCTGCGCGACGAGGCGGGCCTGCTCGGCCTTCCCGTCGGCGACCGAACGTTCATAGGAGGCCTTGCCCGCTTCGATGGCCCGGTCGGCGTCGATCTGGGCGCGACCGGTGAGCTCGTCGTACTCGGCATTGCCGTCGGCGACGACCTGATCGGCCTCGGCCTGGGCCGACGTCACCAGGCGGTCGGCGTGGGCGGTGGCCTCGGCGACCATCCGGTCGGCGTGGTCCTTGGCGTCGGCGAGGATGCGATCGGCCTCGGCGCGCGCCTTGTCGATGGTGGTGCGTGCCTGCTCGTTGGCCGTGGTGACCGTCGTTTCGGCGCCGGAACGGGCGTCGCCGACGATCTTGTCGCGGTGATCGAGCACGTCCTGGGCGTCGTCGAGTTCACCGCTCGCAGCCCTCCTCGACGGCGAGCCCGCGCCCTACATTCTCAGCGACCTGCGCTGGGGATCCGGACCGGTCCACCTCCGCTACGGCAGCTTCACCCGCCGCCATTGTTACGACGAGGAGGGGGAACTGCGGCCCGCAGTAC
>NZ_JBHWZY010000553.1:0-4679 GCF_042727815.1 Nocardia sp. NPDC060220 | reverse complement strand
GTTCTGTGTGCTCACCGCTGCCGCCCCCTAGCCCCCGAAGTCACCACTAGCGCTCCTCGAATCCCGTCATGTCGCCCCGCACGGGCTCCCAGCTTTCCACAACCAGGTCTACCCGCCCAGGAGCACGCCCGGACAGACCATGTGTCACGTGCCCGATAGCGTGCGAGCTCTCGGGCGCTTCGCCGGACCGTAGCAGTTCCAGCAATTTCTCGCCCGCCGTTCGTGGCCCTTCGGCGACAACGTGGACGCGGCCGTCGCTGTGGTTGCGCGCGTAGCCGACCAGGCCGAGTTCCAGTGCGCGCGACCGCGTCCACCACCGGAATCCCACGCCCTGCACGTACCCGTGCACCCACGCGCTCAGCCGAACCGGCTCCTCGCTCATGCGTCGATGTTGAAGGTCAGCGTCACCTTCGTGCCCGCTTTGAGCGTGCGGCCCACAGTGCACACCTTGTCGACAGCACGCTGCACGGTGACCAGTAGTCGTTCGCGGGCGGCCTCGTCGAGTTCGGACAGGTCGAGTTCGAGGACCTCGTCGAGCTGCGGGTAGAGCTCGTTCTCGCGGTCGGCATCGCCCGAGACGCGGATGGTGGCGTCGAACTCGTCGCCGAGGCGACGCGACAACGGCAAATCGGAGCTGAGCCCGGTGCAGCCCGCGAGCGCGATCTTCAGCAACTCACCCGGGGTGAAGGCGCCCGGCACGCCCTGGGAGGCGATCAACACCTCGGCGCCACGGTTGCTGCGCCCGGTGTAGGCGCGGGTTCCGGTGCGCTCGACCCACAGTTCGGTGGGGGTGTTGGTCACGGGTGCGATCTGCTCAGCCATGCCTTGATCCTGCCATTCGCTCGACGACGATCCACGCCTGGGAACGTCCACGCCACTCCCGGCATTCCGGTCACGTGACCGGGCGCACGCTCATTCCTGGAAGCGGTACCCCATCCCCGCCTCGGTGAGCAGATGGCGCGGGTTGGCCGGATCGTCTTCGAGTTTGCGCCGCAACTGCGCGAGGTAGACCCGCAGGTAATGGGTCTCGGTGGCATAGGCCGGACCCCACACCTCGCGCAGTAGTTCCTTGCGCCCCACCAGTTTTCCGCGATTGCGCACCAGCATCTCGAGCATCCCCCACTCGGTGGGCGTCAGGTGCACCGGCACACCCTGCTTGGTGACCTTCTTGGCGACGAGGTCGACGGTGAACGAGTCGGTGACCACGATCGGGTCGCCCGCATCGGTCGCGCTGGCACCACGACGCACCGCCGCGCGCAGCCGGGCCAGCAGTTCGTCCATCCCGAACGGCTTGGTCACGTAGTCGTCGGCGCCGGCATCGAGCGCCTCGACCTTGTCGGCCGAATCGGTGCGCGCCGACAGCACGAGCACCGGTGCGGGCGACCACCCACGCAGTCCGGCCAGCACCTCGATCCCGTCCATGTCGGGCAGACCGAGGTCGAGAATGACGACGTCGGGGTGCTTTTCGGCCGCCACCCGTAAGGCGGCGGCGCCGTTTCCCGCGGTCAGGACCTCGTACCCGCGCACCGACAAATTGATCCGCAAGGCGCGGACGATCTGTGGCTCGTCATCGACGACGAGCACTTTGACCGGGGGATGCGCTGCCCCACCTCCCCGCGTCTTCGGATCGGCCTCCTGCGCGTGGTCGTCCACCGTCGGCGGCCGGCGGACCGGTTCGCCCGTCCCCGATGAGTTGCCCATGTGCTCACTTTCCTCGGGAGTCGACGTGTGACGGCGCCGCGGGTGTGCCGGACGGCAGATCGACGAGCATCGTGAGCCCACCTCCCGGGGTCGGCTCGGCGTGGACGGTGCCGCTCATTGCTTCGACGAAGCCGCGGACCACGGACAGGCCGAGGCCGACGCCGGTGGTGTTGTCGCGGTCGCCGAGGCGCTGGAAGGGTTCGAACAGTTGCTCTTCGGTGCCGGACGGGACGCCGGGGCCGACGTCGACAACCGCGATCGACACCCGGTCACCGTCGTGCTCGGCGGTCACCCGCACGGGCGACTCGCGACCGGAATGGCGCAGGGCGTTATCGATCAGGTTGGCCAGGACGCGTTCGAGCAGACCGCTGTCGGCGAGCACCGAAACCTCATCGACCTCGACCTTCACCCGGTCCATCGCCGCGCGGCGCAGGCCACGGGTGCCCATGCCGACGCTCACCAGCGCGCGATGCACCGCCTCGTCCATGTACACCTGTCGCAACTGCGGCGTGACGACGCCGACCGCCAGTCGCGAGGAGTCGAGCAGATTGCCCACCAGCGCGGTCAGCTGGTCGACGGATTCCTCGATCGCCTCCAGCAGTTCGCCGGTGTCCTCCGCCGAGAATTCGATGTCGTCGCTGCGCAGGCTGGACACGGCCGCTTTCGCGCCTGCCAGGGGCGTGCGCAGATCGTGGCTGACCGCCGACAACAGCGCACGGCGCAGCCGGTCGGCTTCCAGCAGCGCCGCCGCCGCGCTGGCTTCCTCCGCCAATCGGGCCTGGCGCACCAGCCCGACTGCCTGATTGGCGACCGCGTTGAGCACCGGCCGATCGGAGGAGTCGATCGACCGACCGGCGAGCAGCAGGTGACTCTGCGCGTCACCGGCTTCGATGACGGTCTCGGCATCGGAGGGACGTGTCGGTGGTTCGGGGCCGACCGCGGCGACGATCCGATCGCCGCACTGCACACTCACCGCGCGCTGGCCGTAGGTTTCGCGGACTTGCTCGAGCAGGTTGTTCAGGTCGGCGCCGTGCAGCACGGATCCGGCGAACATCGTCAGCAGCTCGGCTTCCCGGGATGCCTTGCGCGCCTGCAGCGTTCGCTTCGCCGCGACATCGACCAGCGCCGCCACGGCCACCGCGACGATGAGCAGCACGACCACGGTGACGAAGTTGTCCGGCTCGGCGATGGTGAAGCTGAAGCGCGGGTCGGTGAAGTACCAGTTGAGCAGCAGCCCCGACAGCAGCGCCGACAGACCGGCGGGAACGATACCGCCGAACAACGCGACCGCCACCACGCCGACGAAGAACATGGCGCTGAGCCCGCCCAGCTGCAACCACCCGTCGAGGAATACCGCGCAGATCGCGCTCACCAGCACCGGCACGATCACCGCCGCGGGCCACGCGCTCACCGGCCGCCTCGGACGCAGCCAATGCCTGCGCACCCCGCGATTGGCCTCCTCGTGCGTCACCATGTGCACGTCGATCTTGCCCGAGCGCTGCACCACGGTGGAGCCGATGCCCTCATCGAGCATCCGCGCCCAGCGCGAACGCCGCGAAGTGCCGAGTACCAACTGGGTGGCATTGACCTCTCGCGCGAATTCCAGCAGCGCGGTGGGCACGTCGTCGCCGGTCACGGTGTGCAGCGAGGCGTCGAGACCGGCGGCGAGATCGCGCAGCTTGGTCATCCGTTCGGTCGACACCCCGACCAGCCCGTCGCCGCGCACCACGTGCAACACGACCAGATCGGCACTGGACTTGGACGCGATCCGCCCGGCCCGGCGCACCACCGTCTCCGACTCGGGACCACCGGTGACCGCGACCACGACGCGTTCACGCGCCTCCCAGAGCTCGGTGATCTTGTGGTCGGCCCGGTACCGGGCCAGCGCCGCATCGACCTGGTCGGCCAGCCACAGCAGCGCGAGTTCGCGCAGCGCGGTGAGATTGCCGGGGCGGAAGTAATTGCGCAGCGCCGCGTCGACCTTGTCGGCGGCGTAGACATTCCCGTGAGAAAGCCTGCGCCGCAACGCTTCCGGTGTCAGGTCGACCAGCTCCACCTGATCGGCGCCGCGCACCACCGCGTCGGGCACGGTCTCCCGCTGCTCGATCCCGGTGATCTGCTGGACCACATCGTTGAGGCTCTCGAGGTGCTGCACGTTCACCGTGGAGATCACGTCGATACCCGCGGCCAGGAGTTGCTCCACATCCTGCCAACGCTTCTCGTGCACGCTGCCCGGTGCGTTCGTATGCGCCAGTTCGTCGACCAGCACCACCGCGGGCTTGCGCGTGAGTACCGCATCGACATCGAGTTCGGGCAACTCGGTCCCGCGATAGGAGACCGTCTTGGGCGGGATCTGCTCGATGCCGTCCAGAAGTTCGGCGGTCTTCTTGCGCCCGTGCGTCTCCACGACGGCCGCCACCACATCACGGCCACGCTCGGACCGCCGATGCGCTTCGCCGAGCATGGCGTAGGTCTTGCCCACGCCCGGCGCCGCACCGAGGTAGATGCGCAGTTGTCCGCGTTTCACCGGTCCATCATCGCGTGTCGACGCGCCGGAGCCGACGTGCGCACCGGCAACACACCGACGCTCACCATCGGTGCGTGCGAGGTGTTCAGCCGACCGAGTATCCGGATCAACAGCAGCGATCCGGCAAAACCGAAAATCACCGCAAGGGTCACTACCGACACCGCGATCTCACTTTCCGTGCACCAGGGACCGCCGGCGCCGTTCGCCGACCGGTGCCCACTTTCTACCGCCCGAACAGGCGCGTGATCTCGATCTTTACGGTGTGTTGACAGCTATCGCGCCTGCTTTGACGGCATCCTCACACCCATCGGCAGCGTCAACGTTGCGCAAAGGCCGGGCCCCGAGGCGCTAAGGAGTCGTAAGGAAGCCACGCCGAGCCGCGATCCGGCGTTTCACTCACCTAGGTGCTCCACCTCGGAGCGCAAGGAGGTTGGAAATGTCTGTCGTGGTG
>NZ_JBHWZY010000552.1:0-4681 GCF_042727815.1 Nocardia sp. NPDC060220 | reverse complement strand
GGTCTGTGCCGCGGTGCCGGTGATGCCTGCCTTCAACCCGGTGTCACGCACCTGTTCCTTCAGCTGTTCGCGCAGGCTCTTCACCGCCTCGCCCTGCGTCTTGTCGGCGGCGTCGGTGAGCTTGGTCATCTGCACCGCGACGACCTGAACCAGGCGATTCTCCGACGGTGGTGTCACCTGAATGCCGGTGACCCCCTTGATATTGCGTGCAGTCAACGCTGCCGCTGCCGCGTCGACCGTAGTCGAGTCGTCGTCGGTGAGCGCCGCGCCGTCCGCGCGGACCATCACGATGAGCGCGGCGGGCGCGGAATGGTGCGGAAATGCCTGCTCCTGCAACTTCATCGCCTGGATCGACTCGTAATGCGAAGGCAGGAACTCGGATTGGTCGGTCGTCGCGGTGAGCGTCGGCGCCGTCGACAACACGGCGACGATCGCGAGCACCCACAGCCCGATCACTTTCCAGGGATGGTGGACGACGACGCGTCCCAGTCTGGCGAACATAGTGGTAGGTCCTTTCCCGGCCCGGCTGGTCAGATGTCGAGGTCGTGGTTGCGCGGGTGCTGGACGCGGTCGACGATCATCAGGTGCACCTTCGGGGAGACCAGTGGGCGCACAGCGTCGAGCGAATCGACGACCTCGGTGGTGTAGTCGCCCCAGCTCTGCTCGCCCTTGCCGAGGATCGAGCGCCAGTTCTTCCAGTCCACGGTCCAGTCGCCGAGCTCGTTGTAGTCCGACCATGCGGAGGTCTGCTTGTGCACCAGGAAGTTGCCCTTGCGGGTCAGGTAGACCCGGACTGTTTCGATGGCCTTGCGGGTTACCCGGCGTGACCGGCCGACCTCGCGGCCGGTGAAGCGCTGGGTGCGGCCGCCACCTGGACCGACCTTGACGAGCACCGGGGCGAACCCGTCGTTGTCGGTGTTCGGCTCGGTGGTGTCTACGGCAGTGTCGTATGCGGGTTCGATGGTCATCGATTGCTCCGATTTGATAAGGCAGTGCGCATGTGGGCATGGGTATACGAGCGGCGTGCCCTGCGTTTCGGGCCGTCGTCGTGGGTCTGTGTTCAGTTGTGCGGTAGCGGTACTCGTTCCGTCCGACTCACTATAAGTAGATGTATACGTATAGGGCAAGGGGCAAAAAAAGTCCGCACGGATCGACTCCGTGCGGACCGCTCCGTGCGGGGCGAGCTACAGCTCGTACACGCCGAACGCCCGATTCTGGATGCACATCGGCATCACGTGGACCCGGTCGGTCCATTCGAATCTCGCTGCCGCCTCGACGGTTTCGCGTTCGGCGACGCACACGCTCGCGGTGCCCGGCATCGTCAACGGATTGAGCACCGCCAGGGGGATACCGGCGTGGACGCCGCTGTAGAGCCCGCCGCTGAAGCACAGCGGCGTGATGGCGATGCCGCGGATCGCGCTCTCACGGTCGGCGGCGGCCTGGGCGCCGGGGACGCCGGCGCAGTCGAGCGGGTTCTCGTTCGACGCCTGGGCGGGAACGGTCAAGAGGGTGAATCCGGCCGCACAGCCCGCGGCAACGGCCATCAGGGTTCGAGCAAATGTGGTCCTGGTCATAGGCGCATTCAAGCACTGGTGGTGATGGGTGCCCACAATCTGGGCGGCGTGTTGGGCTGTGTTTTCGGCGCGCCGGGGCACACGTGTTCGCGGCTCCGAGGGGCGACCCGGCCGCCCCTCGGGGTCGGGGAGCTCGGGCCGGGTCAGGTCGGGGTAGCCAGGGCGAAGGGGAGGACGGCGTCGGCGCCGCTGGTGCGCAGGGCATGGGCGGCGACGGTCATGGTCCAGCCGGTGTCGGTGAGGGTGTCGACGAGCAGGATCGGTCCGTCGACCCCGGACAGGTCGGGGATCTCCCAGGAGTCGAACAGCCCGGCGACCCGATGGGCGGAGTTCGCCGCCGAGACCGGGGGACGGTCGGGTCTGGTGCGGAGGGTGCCGAGGTTGTCGAGTCGGCCGATCTGGGCCAGGCGTTCGGCGAGACTGGCGGTGAGCTGGGGGTATCGGGGGGATTCGAGAGCCAGCACCGAGGTGGGACGGGTGGTCCAGGTCCAGTCACGCAGTACCGCGACGCAGGCGTCGAAGACCGCGTCGGGGACCGGTGCGTCGGTGGCGTCGAGCAGGGCGCGTAGCCGCATTCCCCAGCCCAGGTCGGTGAGTCGGCCGAGGACACGGCCGGTCTCGGCACCACCGGAGATCTTGCCCGACAACGGGATTCCCAATTTCGCCATGCCGCTGGGCCACTGTTTGCGGGGGGCGAGGTCGAGGCCGGGACGATCGAGGCGGGCTCGGGTCGCGGCGATCGCGGCGTCGTCGACGGTGGTGTCGGCACGGGTGCCGGTGCAGTTGTCGCAGCGGCCGCAATCCAGCTCCGCTGTCGCGAGCCCGCCCAGGCCGGGGTCGTCGAGTTGGCGGCGCAGGAAGGTCATCCGGCACGACGCCGTCGACTGATAATCGATCATCGCCTGTTGTTCGGCGTCGCGTGCCGCGGCCAGGCCCTCGTAGCGCTCGGTGTCGTAGGTCCAGTCCTGGCCGGTCGAGAGCCACCCGCCGCGCACCCGGCGCACGGCGCCGTCGACGTCGAGCACCTTCAGCACCATCTCGAGACGCGATCGGTTCAGCTCGACGAGCGGTTCGAGCGCCACCGTCGACATCGCCCGGTCGGTGTCCAGCGCGGCGAGCACCGAGCGCACGATGTGTTCACGCGGGAAGGCAACGGAGGCGAAGTAGCTCCAGATCCGCGCGTCCTCGGGGCCGGGCAGCAGGACCACCTCGGCGCGTTCGGTACCGCGCCCCGCGCGACCGACCTGCTGGTAGTAGGCGATCGGCGAGGACGGCGCACCGACGTGCACGACGAATCCGAGATCCGGCTTGTCGAAACCCATGCCCAGTGCCGACGTCGCGATCAACGCCTTCACCTCGTTGTTCAGTAGCGCGGCCTCGAGCACCTCGCGTTCGGCCGGGTCGGTCTGGCCGGTATAGGCGGCGACGGTGTGGCCGTGTGAATTCAGCAGGTCGGCCAGATCGTTGGCCGCCGCGACCGTGAGGCAGTAGATGATGCCCGAGCCCGGCATCCGATGCAGCTGTTCGCCGAGCCACGCCGTGCGCTGCACCGCGTCGTCGAACCGCACCACCGACAGGTGCAGTGATTCGCGATCCAAAGTGCCGCGCAGCACCAACGTATCGGTGCCGATCTGTCCGGCCACGTCGGTGACCACCCGGTCGTTGGCGGTCGCGGTGGTCGCCAGGACCGGCACCTCCGACCCGAGGTCGGCGATCAACGTGCGGATGCGGCGGTAGTCGGGCCGGAAGTCGTGGCCCCAGTCCGATACACAGTGCGCTTCGTCGATGACGACCAGCCCGGCGTCGGCAGCAAGGCGCGGCAGCACCTGATCGCGAAAGTCGGGGTTGTTCAACCGTTCCGGGCTCACCAGCAGCACGTCGACCGCACCGTCGGCCACCAGCTGATGGATCTCGTCCCACTCGGTGACGTTGCCCGAGTTGATCGTGGCCGCCACCACCCCGGCGCGCTCGGCGGCCGCCACCTGGTTGCGCATCAACGCCAGCAACGGCGACACGATCACCGTCGGCCCACGCCCCGCTCCGCGCAGCAACTTGGCCGCGATGAAGTACACCGCCGACTTACCCCACCCGGTCCGTTGCACGACCAGCGCCCGTCTGCGCTGCACCACCAGCGCTTCGATCGCGATCCACTGATCTTCCCGCAGCCGCGCATCGGGTCCGGCGAGCTCACGAAGCAGCTGTTCGGCTCGTTCGCGCAGGTCAGGAGCCGTCAGGTCGAGCACATCGTTGCCTGCGGGTGAGGTCATGCGCCTATCGTGCCGTACACCTCCGACAGGTTCGATGGGCAACACAGACAGCCGACCATGAATCAGCCCTTCACGCACAGCACCTGCCGCAGCGTCGCCACCACCTCGACCAGATCGGCCTGTGCCGCGATCACCTGATCGATGTCCTTGTACGCGGCCGGGATCTCATCGACCACGCCCGCGTCCTTACGCGATTCCACACCCTCGGTCTGCGCGACCAGATCCGCGACCGTGAACTGCCGCTTGGCCGCCGACCGGCTCAATCGCCGCCCCGCACCGTGCGAGGCCGACTGGAACGACGCCGGATTCCCCTTGCCACGCACCACATACGACCGCGTCCCCATCGAACCCGGAATCAACGCGAGTTCACCGGATCCGGCCCGCACCGCGCCCTTACGGGTCACCAGCATCGGCTCACCGTCGATGATCTCCTCGGCCACATAGTTGTGATGACAGGAAATGGGCTCGTCGAAACGCACCTCGCGCCCGGCGAATTCATCGCGTACCGCACGGCACACCAGCGACAGCATCACCGCACGATTACGCGCGGCGTATTCCTGCGCCCAGGTGAGGTCGCGCCGGTAGGCGTCCATTTCCGCTGTCCCGGAGACGAAGACGGCCAGATCGCGATCCGGCAGCGACTGGTTGTGCGGCAGCGCGCGGGCCACCGCCATGTGCCGCTCGGCGAGTTCCTTGCCGATATTGCGCGAACCGGAGTGCAGCAGAATCCAGACGGCGTCGTCCTGGTCGAGGCAGACTTCGATGAAGTGATTGCCGCCGCCCAGCGATCCGATCTGCTTGTGAGCCTTGGACTGCAGCTGGGAGACCCCAGGGTGCAAG
>NZ_JBHWZY010000551.1:0-4689 GCF_042727815.1 Nocardia sp. NPDC060220 | reverse complement strand
GGTCATAGACCTTCGGCGCCGGAGCAGCGTCGATCGCGGTGGCCAACACTGTCGACTCCGTGACGTCGACGCGGCTGAACCCGAATCCGACGAAGCCGCGGTGCCTGCCCGCCGGTGCCATGGGGTCCACCCGGTAGGCCGTCGCGGGACCGATCCACACCGGAATCCCGGCCAGCGCCGACGCGCCGGTGAGGTGGTTGTGTCCGCACAGGATCATCCGGACATCGGTGCCCGCCACGACCTCGGCCAGCTGCTCGGCGTCCTTGAGCCGGAGGAAGTCCAGGGTGGCCAGCGGGGAACGCAGCGGCGGATGGTGCACCACCAGCACGGTGCCGTGCGGGGCGGGGGTGCGCAGCTGCTCGGCCAGCCAGGCCAGCTGCTCCGGCTCGAGCTTGCCGTCGTGCTGGAACGGCGTGGTGCTGTCCAGCACGATGATCCGCACGCCCGCGATCTCGACACTCTGGTCGTGTGGGAGATCCGGGTCCACGGTGTCGCGGCCGAGCAGTTCGATGCCGAAGGCGGTGCGTTCGTCGTGATTGCCCATCGCGTAGACGATCTCGGCGCCGAGATCGGCCGCGACGGGCTCGACCGCGGCCCGCAACCGCCGGTAGGCCTCGGGCGAACCGTTGTCGCTGAGATCACCGGAGAAGATCAGCACGTCGACTCGCTGCCCGAATTCGCGCAGCCGGTCGAGCACCGCGGTCAGATTGGCGGCGGTGTCGACACCGTGGAGCAGTTCGCCCTCGGGCCGCAGGTGGGTGTCGGTGATCTGGACGATCGTCAGCCCGCTCATGACTTCGGCATGAGTTCGGTGCCCGCGGTGCGGGCGGCGGTGAGCGTCGACTGCGGGTCGGCGCCCTGGAACACGACGGCCTCGACGGCGTCCATCATGCCGTCGCGCATCTGCAGATAGTTGTTGCCCGGCATCGACACCCACGGCTCCATGTTCGCCAGCTGCGCGACATTCGGGCGCAGCAGCGGGTTCTGGTCGGCCCATTCCTTCAGCCCACCCGCTTCCTCGAGCAGGCCGGTCCGCAGCGGCAGGTAGCCGATGTTCTGCGCGATCTTCTTGTAGGAATCCTCGCTGGTCAGGTGCTTGATCAGTTCCCACGCGGCCCGCTGTTTCGCGGGATCGTTGGACAGGATGTGCAGGCCCGCACCGGAATTCGTCGGGACGGCGGCTTTGCTGCCGAAACCGGGCATCGGCGCCGAACGCAGGTCCCACTTGCCCTTGGACCCGGTGACGAAAACGCTTTGCAACGCGCTGGTTTCGAGCATCATGCCGATCTCGCCGCGACCGAACGCCTCGTAGCCCTGCTTCTGATTGAGCTTGGGCATGCTGCCGCTGTTCACGAGGTTCTGCGCCATCTTGGTGACCTCGACGGCGGGCGCGTCGGCGAAGGTGAGGGTGTTGCGATCCTCGGAGATCACGCGGCCGCCGTTGGAGCGCACCAGCGACTGGAAGCACCAGTCCTTGGCGGTCTTGGTCAGGCAGTCGATGTAGACCCCGCCCTTGCCGGTGCGGTCGGCGATCGCCTTCGCGGCGGTGGTGACCTCGTCCCAGGTGGTGGGCGGCTTGGCGGGATCGAGACCGGCCTCGGCGAACAGCGACGCGTTCAGATACAGGACGGGCGTGGAGAAGACGAACGGAACGCCATAGGTGTGGCCGTCCCAGTCGTCGAGGGTGCGGGCGCGGGGCGCGTACGCGTGGCGGGCGCCGTCGAAGTTCTGCTTCACTTCCGGTGCGCCGACCAGCTGGTCCAGCGGCTTGGCCTTGAGCTGGTGGATGGTGAAGTCCAGGTCGGAGAAGCCGAGCTGGGCGACGTCGGGCGGGGTGCCCGCCACCATCTGGTTCTGGATGCTGGAGACGGTGTCGGTGGCCGGGTTGGGGCTGTTGCCCTGCGGCTTCTGCGCGGTGACCTTGATATTGGGGTGCTTGGCGCCGAAGTCGGCGATCAGGGCGTTGAAGGTGTCGGTCCAGGCGCCCGCCACACCGTAGCTGTAGGACTCGAAGACGATCGAAACCTGTTGGTCGGCAGCCAGTTCGGGAATCTGGGCGGTGGCGGTGGCGTCGGTGGACCCGGTGGTGCCGAGGCCGCAACCGGTGAGGGCGAGGGCGGCGGTGAACACCACGCCCAGCGCGGGCAGTGTGCGTTTCATCGTGGTTCTATCCTTGTCATCGGGGTGGTGCCGAAATCAGGGGACGGGGATCGCGGCCGCGTCGACGGCCGGTTCCGCGGGGGAGCTGGGCGCTTGCCACGTCAGCCGCAGGCCGGTATCGGGGTCGAACAGGTGGATGTCGGCGGGGTCGACGCGGCAGGCGATGTCCTCGCCCACCCGGACACCGGCCGGTCGCGCCGCGCGCACGCAGAGGCCGGACTCGAGGTGCACGAGTTCTTCGCTGCCGAGGTTCTCGACCATCCGTACCCGCCCGCGGACATCGGTCGAGGTGTCGTCGATCCGCAGGCGTTCCGGGCGGATTCCGGCGACGACGGCGGTGGCGTCGCCGGAATCCTCGGCAATGTCCAGGGCGGCATCGATGCCGTCGGCCATCACCGTCATATGGCCGTCGCTCGCGGTGACGACGGCGGGGAACAGGTTCATCGGCGGCGAGCCGAGGAAGCCGGCGACGAAGGTCGAGCGCGGGCGGTCGTAGAGCTCCTCCGGGGTGCCGCACTGTTCGATGCGGCCCTGGTTGAGCAGCGCGATGCGCGTCGCCATCGTCATCGCCTCGACCTGATCGTGGGTGACGTAGAGGAAGGTCGCGCCGAGGCGCTGGTGCAGCGCGATCAGTTCGGCGCGGGTCGCGCTGCGCAGTTTCGCGTCGAGGTTCGACAGCGGTTCGTCCATCAGGAACGCGCCGGGATCGCGCACCATGGCGCGTGCCAGCGCGACTCGTTGCCGCTGTCCGCCGGACAGGGCGACCGGGCGTCGCTCCAGCAGCGCCGAGATCTCCAGCGTCGCCGACACCTCGGCGACCCGCTGCGCGATCTCCGCCCGTGGCCTGCGCCGGGCCCGCAACGGGAACCCGATATTGCGCGCCACCGAAAGATGCGGATACAGCGCGTAACTCTGGAACACCATCGCCAGATCCCGCCGCTGTGGCGCCGCGTCCGTCACGTCGACGTCGCCCACCAGAATCCGTCCCGCGCTCGGCTCCTCCAGCCCCGCGATCATCCGCAACAACGTGGACTTGCCGCAGCCACTGGGCCCCAGCAACACCATGAACTCACCATCGGCGATGTCGAGACTCACCTCGCGCACCGCGTACTCGGCATCGAACTTCTTCGACACCGCTTCGATCTGCAGTCGTGCCATGGGCCCAGTGTCGAGCCCGCCACGGCCCCCGCGCCGGGGCGATAGTGAACGTCGATCGGTCCAATCATCTCGACCCCACCGACCCACGAACCGCACCATCGGTGCTCGTCGTGGTCGTCAGTCGTTGGCGGGGTTCGGCGACGCTGTCACCGGGTGATCGGCCGATGGTGCAAAGCCCCACCGGGGCGCCGATCTACATCGTGGTGGCGGTCAGCGGCCTCAGCGCAGCCGGACCGGTAGTTCGAGTAGGCCCCGGATGAGGGTGCTGGTTTGCCAGCGGAGGTCGGCGGTGGGGGCGAGGGTCAGGTCGGGGTAGCGGTGCAGGAGTGCGGTGAAGGCGATTTCGGCTTCTACGCGGGCCAAGGGGGCGCCGACGCAGAAGTGGATGCCGTGGCCGAAGGCGAGGTGGCCGGCGGTGGGAGTGTCGGTGGCGAGGGTGTCGGGGGCGGCGAAGCGGGCGGGGTCGCGGTTGGCGGCCGAGAGGGCGACGTAGACGATCTCGCCTGCGGGGATCTCGGTGTCGCCCAGTGTGACCGGTTCCGCGGTATAGCGGGCGGTGGCCATGTCGACGGGGCCGTCGAAGCGCAGGAATTCCTCGATCGCGGCGGGGACACCGGTGGGGTCGGCGCGCAGGGCCTGCCACTGCTCGGGGTTGCGGAGCAGGGCGAGGACGCCGTTGCCGATGAGGTTCACCGTGGTCTCGTGGCCCGCGACCAGCAGCAGGAACGCCATCGACACCAGTTCCTGATCGGTGAGCCGATCGCCCTCCTCGTCCGCGAGGACCAGTTGGGACAGCAGATCCTCGGCGGGCGCGGACTGCTTGGTGCGCACCAGCTTCGCGAGATAGCCGACCATCGCGGCCGACGCGGCGGGACGCTCGTCCTGCTCGCCCTCGCCCACCACCGTGACCAGGGCCTTGGTCCAGGCTTGGAAATCCGCGCGATCCTCGAACGGGACACCGAGCAGCTCGCAGATCACGGTCACCGGAAGGGGATTGGCGAAATCGTTCATCAGATCGACCTCGTCGCGATCACCCATCGCATCCAGCAGCGACGCGGTGATCTGCTCGATACGTGGTCGCAGCAGGGCGACCTGGCGGCTGGTGAACGCCTTGTTCACGAGCTTGCGCAGGCGGGTGTGCGCGGGCGGGTCGGTGCCGAGCATATGGCTCAGGAGCGCGACGATATTCGGGTCCGTCGCCGTGGTGTCGCGCTTGGTGTGCCGCGCGGCGCTTGAGGGCGATCCGGCGGGAGGTCTCGATCACCAGGCCGATCAGGAAGGCCAGACTCAGGCTGAACCCGAGCGCCTTCAGCGAGTCGTGCGCGAACGCGTCCCCGCCGAGGTAACCGAGCAGAGCGACGTACGTGTAGG
>NZ_JBHWZY010000550.1:0-4701 GCF_042727815.1 Nocardia sp. NPDC060220 | reverse complement strand
CGGGCAGACTCATGATCGTCAAATGCATCGCGAGGTCACCCACGGCGAGATGCTGGATCACCTTGACGAGGTTCACCGGCACGGCCACGTCGTTGCGAGCCCACATTCGGGCGAACTCGGCGCTGGAAGTACACAGCTCGTCGATCAACTCCTGCCAGGCCGGATCGTCGAGGTGACGGACCGACGCACCGCGCAGGTAGGCAACCATGCGACGCAGATCATCGATGTTGTGCCGATAGGGATTGCAGCACTCCGGTGTCAGGAACACCGTGCGCAGCACATTGGCGTCGGGGCGGGCGAGGCCGGGAAACAACACGCGATAGGCGTCATTGTGCGCCAGGACGTCGTATCGGGAATCGAGAAGCACCGCGGGCAAGGGTGCGAGCTGGTCCAGGATCATCGGCAGACCGGGCGGCATCGCCGACTCCACTGCCGCAGCGGGCACCGACGGCACATCCGCGAGGCGATAGAGATGCACTTTCTCGGCGTGATCCAGGCCGAGGGTGCGCGCCACCGCGTCGAGCACCTGAACACTGGCGTTGATCGGTCTGCCCTGCTCCAGCCACGTGTACCAGGTGATGCCGATTCCCGACAGCTGCGCGACTTCTTCGCGCCGCAGACCCGGCGTTCGCCGCCGCGGGCCCGGTGGCAGACCCACATCCGCGGGGGTGATCTTGGCGCGACGGGACTTCAGGAACGCACCGAGTTGGGCTCGACGCTCGGTGCTCACCGAGCGCAGGTCGACCGCTTCACTCATCCCATCATCGTGGTCCATGCCGATCCTGGTATCCAGGTGGTGCTGGTACCCGGATCCGCTTGCGCTGCGTCGAATTCAGTGCGTGCGCAAATGCCGGTCCCGGCCGGTTCGAGCGCCGGATCACCGCTGCGCGATCAGTAGATTGTGGTCAACTCGACGCGCTCAGGAGGTTCCGCTGTGGCGGTACACACGCTCACCCTCGCCGTGGCCACGGCCGACGGCAAGGCCGATTCCTTCCTCGCCTACCCCGACGACAACGCGCCCAATCCCGCGGTGCTGGTGTTCTCCGACGCGTTCGGGCTGCGGCCGGTGGTGCGCCGTGACGCCGAACGCCTCGCCGCTTATGGCTTCACGGTGCTCGTTCCGAATCTGTTCTACCGCCACGGTTGCGCACCGGTGGTCGACCTTCCCGATGTCATCGGGGCCGACCGTCGCGGTGAGATCTTCGGTGTCCTGCGCCCGCTGCTGACCGCGTTGGCACCCGAGCTCGTCGTCGCCGACGCCGCCGCGTATCTGTCGTGGCTGGCGGATTCCCCGCTGACCACGGGCAATCCGGTGGGCCTGTCCGGCTATTGCATGGGCGTGCGCCACGCACTACACACCGCCGCCGCCTACCCCGACCGAGTGGCCGCGGTGGCCGGCTTTCACGGCGGCCGGCTGGCCACCGAAGACTCCACCAGCCCGCACGCCGTAGTCGACCGAATCACCGCCGAGGTGTATCTCGCGCATGCCGACGCCGACCCCGGCCTCCCGCCGGAACAGATCGAACAGCTCGACGCCGCCTTCAGCGCCGCAGGCACCATCTTCCGCACCGAGGTGTATCTCGGTGCCGGCCACGGCTTCACCCAATCCGACACCGATGTCTATGACGCCGGGGCCGATGCCCGGCACTGGACCGAACTGACCGGCTTGTTCACCCGCGTTCTGCGCTGAACCTGCTCGGTAGGGCAGCCCGCGGGTTCAGCGACATCGGTGGCCAGTGGCCCACGAACACCCATCGGTTGTGATCAGCAATCCGGGCTCGTCGCTCGCGCAGCGACCATGTCGGTGAAGGCGGTGGCGACGAGGGCAACGGAGTGATCGGTGTCCGCGCTCAGTGCCCGCAGGGTCGCCAGCGCGCGGGTGCCGGGCAGCTCCACCAGCGCTTGGACGAGCCGGATACGGATGCCGGCGTCGTCTTCGTGTGCGGTCAGCGCGGCGGTCAGCGCGCCCAGTATTCGATCCGCGGATTCCGGGTCCTGCGACAGCGCGCCGAGCACTTCACCGGCGTCGACATCGTTGGTGCCCGCGATCACCATGGCCACCAGGATCGGCTCGGCCGCTCTCGTCCCGCGGCTGCCGGCGGCCAGGGCTGCGGGAGCGCGGACGGTCGGGTTCGGGTCGTCGAGTGCGGCGGTGAGCAGCGCGGTCGCGGCGTCGCCCGGGATTTCCGCCACGGCCAGCACCGCCCGGCGCCGGACCTCGACGTCGGCGGCGGCCAGCCCGGGCGCGAGCCCGACCAGTCCGTCCTCGCCTGCCCGCGACAGCGCCCAGCGCAGGGCGCCTGCCATATTGGGTTCGGCCTCGGTGAGCACGGCCGCGGCCAGCATCTCGGTCGGCACCGGCACGTTGTCGGCCGGGTTCAGCACTGCCTGCAGGCGCCGGTGGGGATCGGTCGAGCCGAGTGTGCGCATGAGTTCGACAATGCGTAGCGCGTCGTGCCAGTCACCGGGCTCGGCGTTTTCGACAGCGCGCAGACGTTCGAGTAGTTCGCGCTCGCGCGCCAGCCGTTCCTCGGTGCGTGCGATCAGCTCGCTCACCAAGGTCTGCGGCGTGAACGATCGGTCTGCGAGTACGCGAGCGATCTCGCGCAGCGACAGCCCGAGCGAGCGCAGGCTCTCCACGTGGAAGATGCCGCGGATGTCGGCGTCGGAGTACTGACGGTAGCCGCCGACGGTGCGCCCGGTGGGCCGCACCAGTCCGAGCGAGTCGTAGTGGCGCAGCATTCGGGTGCTGACTCCCGAACGCCGCGCCACCTCGCCGATCAGCACGGTGCGCCGTCGAGCGCCGCGACTCTTTTCGCCGCGTCGATGTCGGGATCGAAGGCCGCGTCCGGGTCGCGCAGCAGCCGCTCGGTGGCCTGTGCGTGACCTCGCACGTGCGGGTCGGTACTGCCGGCCGCCCGGTGGAGCACCGTGGTGATCACCTCACCCAGAGTGGCCAGCGCCCGGCTCAGGCTGCGCCGAACATCTCGATCACCGCGCCCGAATTGGGTGGCCAGTTCGGTGGCCAGCGCCGCGCGCTCGGCATCGGGCACGAGAACAACCGCCGCTCGCCACGCGCTGCGGGCCACGTCGTCGTCGGGATCGCGCAGCAGCGCGGGGGTGATCGCCGGCCAGACTGCCGGATCGCCGATCTTGGACAGGGTGTGCAGCGCTTGGCTGCGGGCCTGGGCACCCCCGGATTCCAGCTCGGCGCGCAGCCGCGGCACGGTCAGCTCGCCGGGGAGCCTGGTCAGTGCCCAGGTGAGCATGTCGCGGACGAAGAAGTCCGGCTCCACGGCGCAGCGGTCGATCAGGACTCCGAGCAGCGCCGGGCGTGGCTGTGTGCCCGCGGCCAGGGCAGCCCGCAGCCTGATCGATGCAGTCTCCGCGCTCAGTGCGGCAAGCAGCCGCGGGTCTACCGAGTGTGCTGGTATCGAGTTCATGGGAACCACCTCCTGCCTCCAGTGAAGACGTTGTCACTGTGTCAGGGTCAAGCGCTCGATCGTGTCATGAGGCTCAGCCGTGTCGCGGGGCCCCGATCCGTTGGATTCGACTGCCGAACGTGCCTCGGTGGACGAATTGATCCTCGGCGCCCTCGCTCAGGTGTGGCTGTGCGACGAAAGTGCTGTGCCGACAAGGGTTTCCAGTGCGGCGCGGGCGTTGGCGACGGCGATGCGGGCGGCGATGGCGGGCGAGAGCAGTGCGCGGGGTTTGTCGACGAGTCCCATCACCCGGTACAGGGTTGTCGCGACCGCGGTGTCACGCTCGGCGGCGATCAGCACCGGCTCGAGCGCCGCCACGGCGGCTCGGACCGGCAACGAGACACCGGCACTGACGTGTGGCATGGCGCCGTCGGCGATCACGGTGAGTTGCCAGGCGTTGTCGATTTCCGGCGTGACCGCCGTGTAGAACCTGGTGGCAAGATTCTTTCCACCCCGCGCGAGGCACTCACGCAGCACGGCCATCTGGATCGCGGCGACAGTCATGCCCTGCCCGTAGACGGGGCTGAAGCTGCACAGGCTGTCACCGACCGCGAGCAGTCCCTCGGGAAAGCGATCGAGCCGCTCGTAGCGTCGGCGCAGGTTGGCCTTGTAGCGGAAGGTCGAGATATCGCCGATGATTTCACCGTTCTTGATGGCATCGAGCACGTCGGGCGGGGCGATGGCTGCGGCGAAGTCGAGGAATCCTTCCTGGTCCCTGGGCGGCTCCTCGCCGTCGTGGCCGATCAGCGTCAGGATGTGCCGGTTGCCCTCGACGGCGAACAGGGCGAGGGCACGCGGGGGTAGATCGCGTACGCCGATCGTGACCAGCTTGTCGTGAGGCAATGCGTTCGGCGGCAGCTGGATGAAGGCGCTGCGGTAGATGATGTCGATCGCGGTGCCTTCTTCGGCTGGGCGGTCGTAGCCGAGCTTGTCGAGCCATGAGGGGACGACGCCGGCTCGACCCATCGATGCCACGACCAGGTCCGCGTCGATGGTTTCACGCGCCCCGTCCGAACGGTCCACGATCGCGACCCCGGATATCCGCGTTCCATCGGCGCTGACAACGAGCGACCCGGCATCACACCTGTCGCGAATGGTGACATTGGGCAGCGCCGCGACCCGCGTGCGAAGGTGCTGCTCGAGGTGTGGGCGACTTGCCTGAAAGGCCCTGTGTCCGGTCGATACTCGTTTGAGGGTCCGACCGGCCATGGTGAAGCGG
>NZ_JBHWZY010000549.1:0-4706 GCF_042727815.1 Nocardia sp. NPDC060220 | reverse complement strand
CTCCTCGCGAGGGTGCCCGGGCCGCTGTCTGCCCAGGTGATCGCCGAAAGGTTGCTGGTCGCATCGGGTTTGCCGGGGGCAGCGAAAGGGCCGATTTGGGCAGCGGTTGGGTTACCCGGAATCTGTTACGGTTTAGTGCGTTTCAACGCTCCACTGGTCAGCCGAAACGGACTGTGATGCGGATCGATATGGCTCGGTGCACGACACGACTCACGGGGACGCTGATCGCGTTCACCGTCGCTTCGCTGTCGGTTACGGCGGGGGTGGCCGGCGCGGAAGACGGTACACCCACCACGCCGTCTACACACGTATCCATCGCCGCGTGTCCGGCGCTCTACGCCTTGGGAATTCAGGGCACGGGTGAGTCCTCGCCCGACGCGGCGCCCAGCACCGACACCGGGATGCTGTCGACGGTGTTCCGTCCGATGCTCGCCGGTGCGGCCGACCCGGGCCTCGTCGATCGTGCGTACGTGCCCTATGAGGCCGGTTTCGGCGGTGCGGTCCAGGGCGGCGCGGTGCCGTACACCGAATCGGTGGCCGGGGGCCTGGAACGACTTCGCGCGATGGCGACCCAGGTGGCGCAGCGCTGCCCGGACACCCGGTTCGCGGTCGTCGGCTATTCCCAAGGTGCCCACGTCGCCTCGCTGTTCGCCCAGGAGGTCGGAGCGGGCACCGGAGCACTGCCCGCGGACAAGGTCGCCGCGGTCGCGTTGTTCGCCGACCCGACCCGTGCCGAGAACGCGCCACTGTTTCCCGGCGCGCCCGACCGGACCGCACCGCTGGCGTCGCCGGGAACCTCCGGCGACGCGGTGGCGAACATCGGTGCCGTGCGTCAAGGGGTCGCCTCCGGTGGTGGGCTCGCCCCGCAGAGCGAGCAGACCGACGACTTCGGTAAACTGACCGGTCGTGTCGCAAGCTTTTGTGCCACAGGCGATCTCGCGTGTGATGCACCGCAGGGCGCGCCGATCGTGCGCGCCGTCACCAACCTCATGAGCCAGTCGAAACTCTCCGGCGGCGATCCGATCGGCTCGTTGACCTCGATCGCGCAGGCGCTGGCGTTCACCTCCATCGAAACCGCCACCGCGGTGGTCGAGGAGGACATCTCCGGCGCCACCCTGGCCGACGTGTCGATCTCGCCGAAGAAGTCGATCTCACAGCGAGTGTCCGATGCCTCGGACCCGAACAGCAAGCTCGACATGAACGCCGCGTATCAGGCGCTACTGAAGGTCGGCATGATCGGCCTGAACGCCGTCGCCACCGTGGTGAAGTCGGTGATCAGCCCGGCGAGCATCAGCGAATTGGCCACGGCCACACTGTCGAATCCGCTGGCCGGACTGACGCTGCTCGGGACGAAACTGGCAGGCGCGGTCCCGCAACTGGTGCCGCCGACCACCGGGATCCGGCTGGTCAACGAGGCGTTCACCGCGGTCAAGCAGAATGTGACCGACAACGCCGAACTCCTCGACGTCACCACCTGGGTGCGCTACTGGGACACGCTGCAACGCCATGACGCGTACTCGCGCATGGGCGTCGGCGCGAACGGCGCCACCCCGACGGAGTACGTCGGCCGGTGGTTCGCCGCGCTCGCCCACGACGCGGCAGGCGTTTCCGGGAAGGGAACGGTACCGGTCGGCGGGTCCGACTCGCGTGGTATGGGAATATTCCAGAGCCCGACCGGCGCGTCTACGACAACCAAACCCTCCGGTGGGGGACAATTTCCGTTCGGGACAGGAGCCGATGGCGCCTCATCCGGCGGCGCGACGACTCCGCCTGCCGCGACACCCGTAACCACCGCACCCACCACCCGTCCGTTCTCTGTGAACTGATCACCGAGAGGTCTTCGATGCGAACTGTGCCCGGCGCCGTGGAAAGGGGGGAATGTTGAAGTCGTACAACGAATTGTCGCGCTGGTACTCGGCGCTGGAGCCCGAGGCCGAGACCGAGACCGGTGCCCCTGTGCGTCCGGACACCACCGAACCGGTGACGGGCGACGACGACAGCATCGACCGATATTCGACGAGTCCCGGCGCCGCCCCGATCGCCGAGCCGGCGCCGGATCGCGCCACGGCAGGGGATCGGCAGCCGGAACCGTTCAGCCTCGCCCTGGACTTTCAGCCGACCGCCACCGGCGACTCGCAGCGCGGGGAGACGGGGCATCAGGCGAAAGTTGCCGGCGACCCGCACGGCTGGAACGTCGAGTCCGAGCCGAAAGATGGTGACCCCGTCAGTCGGGCCACCGAGTTCGATGACACGACAACCGAATCCGCGGGCTGGGGCGCGGCCGAAGGCGACAAGCGGCCGTACCCGGCCGAACCGGAGGATGCGCCCGAGCCCCCGCCACCGCCTCCCGCGCAACTTGCCGGACGCCGTAGCGACTTCACCGGCGGCTGGTCGGACTGGGTCGCCGAACCGGCACCAGGCCCCGACGACGACTACGACGCCGAACTCGTCCAGTTCCCCTGGCCGGAGGCCGCCGCCGACGAATACGACAACGCCCGTGTGCTCGAGCCCTCCGGTGCCCTGCGGGCGAACCGGAAACGTCAGCGCACGTGGGTGGTTCTCGCGGTCTCGGTCCTCGTGCTCGTGCTCGCCGCGACCGGGGTGTTCTTCCTGCTGTTCGGGCGCGGCGACAGCAACACCGCCCGCAACGCCGCCCCGCCACTGCACTTCACCGCGGGCAACCTGACCGCCGACACCGCGGGCTCGTGCCCGACCGAACGCACCGAGATCGTGCTGCGCAGCGCCGAAGCGGGCGGCACCGACTCGGGCCCCGACGCTGTCCTCGCCTTCCAGTACGCCTACTACGTGACCCGATCGGGGGCGCAGGCCAGAGCGGTGGTCACCCCCGACGCCGACGTCTCGCCGGCCGCCGTGATCCAGCGCGGTATCGACACCATCCCGGTGGGGACCACCCACTGCGTGCGGATCACCACCGTCGCGGCCGACCGGTTCACCGTGGAGGTCACCGAGTTCCGGCCCGCGGGCGCACCGGCCACCTACACCAAGCAATCGGTGCGGACAGCGCTGGTCGGCGATCGCACGCTCATCACGGGCATCGCGGCAGGGTAAGGAGAGGCGATGACAGACGATTGGAGCCGATGGCTCGACGAGGCCCCCGAGGGGGACCCGTCCGATGACCTGGCGCGTGATCCGGCTCCGGTGGTGCGGTTGCGGCGTCGCAACGGTGAGCGCCGCGACGGCACTCGCAGGCCGATCCTGGTGGTCGGCGGCTGCGGCGGCGCGGGCACCACGACGACCGCGCTCGGCCTGGCCGCGGAGCTCGTCACCGCGGGTGCGACGACAGTGGCGGTCGACGCGACCGCGGCGGGCAGCGACATCGCGCTGCGTGGGGCCGACAAGCACCTGCACCCGGTGAACCTGCAGTCCTGGGTGTACGGCCGGGGCGACGATGAACCGGCACCGCTGGAAGACTGCCTGTCCCGCTCCACCTCCGGGTTCGGGCTGCTCTGGCGGGACGCGACCCCACTGCGCCGCCGCGCGACATTTCTCACTGTCGCGCGGGCGCTGGACACCGGTGGGTACACCGCGGTCTACGACGGCGGCAACCCGATTGCCGGACGGCAACTGCGGCCCCTGCTCGACGATGCCGATATCGCACTGGTGCTGGCCATCCCGGCCCGCGTCGACGCCGCCAACCGGCTGCGCGTGACCCTGGAATGGCTCGACGACCACTACGGCGACGACGGTGCCGGTGTGGTCGCCGACACCACTATCGTTGTCTCGCATCAGTATTCGCACGACGACTCGCGCGTAGCGGAGCATTTGCGCGAGCACCTGTCGGGGTGGGTACGCGAGGTCGTCGAGATTCCCTACGATCCGCATCTCGCGCGTGGAGAACTCGTCCGCCACGCCGAGCTGGCCGAGACGACGCGTTCGGCGTATGCGAGCTTGCTCGCGGGGGTGGCATCATGACGGCAGCCATGAATCTTCGTCGTCGTCGTGAACCGGACGTCCCCGCCGGTGTAGTCGCGCCGCCAGAATCGCTGCGCGCCAAGATCTGGGAGCGCCCGGTGCCAGGGGTCGGCCGGGCGCCGCTGGTGTGGTTGCTCGGCGTGCACGGTGGCGCGGGCGCGACCACGCTGTCGCATGTGCTCGCCCCCGCCGCCGACGCGCGCGGGCGCTGGCCCGGGGTGTTCGACCGCGAATCCCCCTATGTGGTCCTGGTCGCCAGGGAAACCATCTCCGGACTCACCCGTGCGCACGATCTGCTGCGCCAGCATCACGCCGGGCTCGCGGGCCCGGCGCTGGTTCTCGGCCTGATCACCGTGGCCGCGCGCCCCGGCCGGATGGCACCGGAGATCCGGCGCTACCGGGAGGTGGTCGGCTCGCTGGCCGGGCACGTCTGGCAGGTGCCGTGGTTCGAGGAATGGACTCTGGTGGAGTCCGATGCGCTTCCGGTGTGGTCGCCGGGCGACGAGGTGGCGGTCAAGAAGCGCCGCCCCGACCCGCTCGACGACGTGCCGGTCGAAATCGGTGACCTCGGTACCGATGTGGTCGCCGCGATCCGCACCAGTCTCGGCCCGCCCACGTCGGGTCAGGGTCGATCATGAACGCCGGGCGGTTCGCCGGTCGGTGGTGTACAAACGTGTGTCGTCGTCGAAGTGTTTGTGGCACAACACCTTTACTGTGGGAGAAAGGCACCCGATGAGCATGCTCCTCCTCGCCGTGCAGGACACGTACGGCAC
>NZ_JBHWZY010000548.1:0-4740 GCF_042727815.1 Nocardia sp. NPDC060220 | reverse complement strand
ATCCTACGAATCGCTCGGCCCGCTGCTCGAGTCGATCGCGGCGCAGGTCGACGGCACGCCGTGCTGCACCCACATCGGCCCCGACGGTTCCGGACACTTCGTCAAGATGGTGCACAACGGCATCGAATACGCCGATATGCAGCTGATCGGTGAGGCTTACCACCTGTTCCGTGACGCGCTCGGTTTCGACGCCGGGCAGATCGCGGACGTGTTCACACAGTGGAACTCCGGGGACCTGGAGAGCTATCTGGTCGAGATCACCGCGCAGGTGCTCGCGCAGGTCGACGCGAAGACCGGCAAGCCGCTGGTCG
Source organism: Nocardia sp. NPDC060220 (assembly GCF_042727815.1). Taxonomy (NCBI): domain Bacteria; kingdom Bacillati; phylum Actinomycetota; class Actinomycetes; order Mycobacteriales; family Nocardiaceae; genus Nocardia; species Nocardia sp. NPDC060220. The sequence continues at coordinate 4,429 of NZ_JBHWZY010000548.1, read as the reverse complement.
ACGTCATCGTCGACGCCGCCGAGCAGAAGGGCACCGGCCGCTGGACGGTCAAGTCCGCGCTCGATCTCGGTGTGCCGGTGACCGGCATCGCGGAGGCGGTCTTCGCCAGGGCGCTGTCGGGTTCGCGTGCCCAGCGCAAAGCCGCGGTGGGTCTCGCCTCGGGCACACTCGCCGACAAGCCCACCGATGTCGAGCAGTTCACCGAGGACATCCGGCAGGCGCTGTACGCGTCCAAGGTCGTCGCCTACGCACAGGGCTTCGACCAGATCGCCGCGGGCAGCGCCGAGTACAGCTGGGATCTGCACCCCGGCGATCTGGCGACGATCTGGCGCGGCGGCTGCATCATCCGGGCTCGGTTCCTGAACCGGATCAAGGAAGCGTATGAGCAGGACCCCGCCCTGCCGAGCTTGATCCTCGCGCCGTACTTCCGCGAGGCCATCGAGACCGCGATCGACAGCTGGCGGCGCGTGGTATCCACCGCCACCCTGCTCGGAATCCCGGTCCCGGCGTTCGCGTCCTCGCTGTCGTACTACGACGCACTGCGCGCAGAGCGCCTGCCCGCCGCGCTGACCCAGGGCCAGCGTGACTTCTTCGGCGCACATACCTACGAGCGCATCGACGCCGACGGCAAGTTCCACACTCTGTGGAGCGGTGACCGCAGCGAGGTCGTCGCGGGCTGAGCTCTGACTGCCGGTGTGGTGAATCTCGGGGTCGGCCAAGGGAAACCGAGGATTGACCCGCTGGTGGTTTGTCGCTGATGATGGTCGTGGACCCAGGGCGGCAACCCGCCCCGCGTTATCGACGCGTCCCCGTTCGGGACGCAGGACGCGGGGCGGGTGTCGACCCGAATTCCGAAGTCTGCGACGAAACCACACAGCGTCATTCCCGACGTTCGCCGAGGAGCATCATGAATGCGACCGAACCTGCTGCGCGCAAGGACAATCCGCGACCGAACGGTGTGCTCACGGACGGCGGTGGCCTCGATTGCCGGCGATCGGTTCACTCATGACCGACATGAGCATCGCTCTGGGTGATGTCACCCTGCGGGGCACCGTGACCGGCGCGGGCCCGACGGTGCTGTTGCTCCATGCGGGAGGCGAGGATCGCGGCGTGTGGGCACCGGTCGCGTCGCAGATCGCCGCGGCCGGATTCCGGGCGGTGGCCTTCGATTTGCGTGGACACGGCGACAGCACAGGGGAGGCGACAGATCTTCGGGCGGTTGCCGATGACGTGGCCGACATGGTGCGGCGTGAGCCGGCCCCGTTCGTGGTGGTGGGCGCTTCCGTCGGCGGGCTCGCTGCCATCGCCGCGCTCGGCGAACCGGATATTGCCGGTCGTGTGGCCGGTCTGATCCTTGTCGATGTGGTGCCGAATTCCGATCCGGATCGGGTACGCGCCTGGCTCAGTGACAGCGGGCTTCGCGATCAACGCACCGAACTGGTGGAAGACAGCCTCGCGGCCGGGCCTGCGCTGCATGCGACGGCAGTCGGTTCGGAAGTGCCGATGCTGCTCGTGCGCGGCGGACGGTCGCCGCTCACCGACGCCGAAGTGGATCGGTTCCTCACCGATCGTCGTGTCACGGTTACCCGTGTGCCCGATGCCGGACATCTCGTCGCCCGGGAGGCTCCCGAAGAGCTCGCACGCATTGTCTCGGAGCACGCAGGCACCTGGCTCGCTACCGCCCACGCTGTTCAGAGCGCATTCGACCTGCAGCGGGTTCTCGGTGCCGAAGTGATCGAACATCCCGGCGGAACTCTGCACGCTCACCTGCGCCGGGTCCACGCCCTCGTGGTCGAATGGAACGCCACGCCGCGAACCCGTCTGGCCGCGATCTGCCACGCGTCCTATGGCACGGACGGATTCGCTGTCGAGCTCCTGCCGACAACCGATCGGCCGCGGCTGGCGACCGTGATCGGGCACGACGCCGAGGGCCTGGTCTATCTCTACGGCGGGTGCGACCGCGAACGGACATACCGCGGCCTCGGGCGAGAGCCGCTGTCGGTGATCGACCGCTTCACCGGCACTTCCACGCTGGTCCAGGGTGCTGAACTGCATGATTTCGCGGTGCTGACGATCGCCAACGAGCTCGATGTCGCACGCCACGCGCACTTGCCGCCATCCGCGCGGACCGGGATCCGAAGCCTTGTCCTCGCGCTGGCGAGCTACGCGCCCGACGAGGCGGCGCGAGCGCTCGCGGACGAGGCGCTCGCCTGAGGGCGTGGCCGCATCACGGATCGCCGAGCTCGGATGCGGTCAGGGCAGGTCGGTAGGCGGCCAGGAAGAGATCTATCGCTGCGCCGGAGGGGTTTGCCGATATTGCTGTGGCATCGAGCATTCGGGCGTTCAGCGGTGCGCCCACGACCAGCCAGGTGAGCTGTTCGGCTGCGGCCCGGGGGTCGGGGATCGCGAGCACGTCGCGTGCGTCGAGTGCCTGCAGCGTGGTGGCGAGAGCGCCGATATTGCGGACCCAGCTCTGGTGCAGATATGTCGCCCCGACCTCGGGCAGGCGGGCCGCCTCGGCGGTGACCAGCCTGCGCATTTCCACCACGGTCGGCGAGAGGACGCCGGCCAGCAGCGTTCGTGCCCAGACGAGTAGGCCCTCGCGGACATCCTCGGCGGTCTCGAGTTCGGTGAGGGCGGGTCGCATCGCATCACGCCCGGCGGCGGTCCAGTGCTCCACGACCGCGGCGAACAAGCCCTCTTTCGACGGATGTTCGCGATACAGCGATGTTTTGGAGATCCCGGCGCGTGCGGCGATCTCGTCCATCGTCGATCCCGCGAACCCGCGCTCGAGAAACACCTCGCGGGCGACGGTGAGTAGTTCGGCGCCGGACTTCCCGGGTGGCCGGCCACGGCGTCGAGCAGAAGAGGTCATGCTCCCCATATTAGTACTTGACAGTACTTATTCATCCTCCTAGATTAAGTACTGGATCGTACTCAAGGAGTTGGCCATGATAGTTGCAGGTGTCGTCGTTGCGGCGGTCGTCTCGTTCGTCATCAGCGCGGTGCTGTACGCGACACCGCCGATCGCCGCGCTGGTGTCGAGGACGAGTACCCCGCGTCCCGGAATCGGCATGCCGGTCCAGATGCTGTTCGTGGTGCTGCGGGGGGTACTGGCCGCGGGGGTGCTGGCGGCACTGCTCGTCGCCGGCGATCGGCATGGCATCGCCGCCGGGGCGGCGGTAGGTGCGATCGTGGCGGTACTACCGGTGACCATCCTCGCCGGCGCCATCGTCCACGAGAACGTGCCGATACCGACCGCTCTGGTGCATATGACCGACTGGGTCCTGAAGTTGGTCGTCAGCGGTGTCGTGCTCGGCATGTTCGTCTGAATCCCGAACCCCGACAGGAGCTCTCATGAACACCGCACCGGGACCGATCGACATCACGTTCACCGCTGTCCTCGGAAAAGTCAGGGCGGGTGACACGTGGACATGCGTGCAACTGCCCGACTCCGCGCGGATCTTCGGCACCCGGGGCCTGGTCAAGGTGAAGGGAACGGTGGACGGTGTCGCGTTCACATCGTCGTTCATGGCACTCGGCGACGGCACCCACAAGCTTCCCGTCGCCGCCGAGATCCGCCGCCGCATCGGAAAGACCGATGGCGACGAAGTCACCGTCGAGCTGACTGAACGATTGAGCTGACAGACGGTGGCGCGGTGCCCTGCTTGGGGCGCAGTGGATCCGGGGACGGCCGCACGGTGGCCGAGTTGGTCTTCGCGACATCGGCGCGTAACGCACCAGGGCTATGCTGAATGTTTGCTGACGGTGTCCAGGGGATCGATCAGGTGATGGTGAGGCCTGTATGACCCGATTGCCGCACTATGCCGCGATGCTGGCCACGGCGGGTCATCTGCCTGCCGACGGTGACCGCTGGGCATACGAAGTGAAGTACGACGGAATCCGGGCCATTGCCTATATCGATGACGAACTGCGGCTCGAGTCGCGCAATGGCAACGACATCACCGTCGCCTGGCCCGAGCTGTCCGGGCTCGCTCCGGCCGAGCCCGGGTTCGTGGTCGACGGCGAGATCGTGATCGAACACGCGGGCCGATCCTCGTTTCAGGCATTGGCGCCGCGAATGCACCAGCGCAACCCAGCCGCTATCCGCGCCCTTGCGCAATCGACTCCGGCGACTTACATGATCTTCGACCTTCTCCACATCGGCGACCGGCCGCTGATCGAATTGCCCTATGCCCAGCGACGCGAGCTCCTCGAACATCTCGGGTTGACCCGCCCGCATTGGCGCGTCCCGCACTTGCTCCCCGGTCCCGCCGCAGACGCCCTGGCGATCTCGCAGGAACTCGGACTGGAAGGCATCATCTGCAAGCGTCGTAACAGCTGGTACCTGCCCGGGCAGCGCAGCCCCGCCTGGACCAAGGTCAAGAATGTCACCCACCAAGAAGTCGTGCTGATCGGTTGGAAGAAG
>NZ_JBHWZY010000547.1:0-4757 GCF_042727815.1 Nocardia sp. NPDC060220 | reverse complement strand
ATTCTTACCGCCGGGCGATGCCTTCCCTGACAGAACTGGTCATGCAGGATCGATCGGCCGATGGTGGCCGTGTTCGAGTTCTGCTCCTGACTGATCGTGCATCCGCAGCTTCATGTCGGAAGAACCAACCCATACCTCGTACCAATCTCCGTGGAACGTGACGTCGAAATGTGGGCCGCCCATCATCTTCTCGTCATGGTCGGCCTCGTCGTAGCCGATGGTGAACTCGTTCCCAGGGCGCATCCAGTAGTCCTCTCCCCATGGCTCGATGCGGACCTCCAGCGTCGTCTGGCTCCCATTTCTCAACCTGATAGCCGCCACGGAACAAAGCCTATGAGAACGTCTGATTCGTTCGGTAACCGATCCGCGCAGGTCGGCTCGCTTTCACGTCGGACTGGTGATGGTCTGCTCGACGTTCAAAACCGATCGCTCAGGGGCGGCAGCCATCCGATGACGGCAGACAGCAGAAAAGCGACTATCCCTGTTTGCGTGAGCAGCCGAGCTGCCGGGTCGCCCAGATCGCTACTGAGCACCATCCGGGACACCCCGGCGAGTACCAAGCTGGCGACGATGACTGCGACTACTGTCCTGCGTTTGGTCCATCGCTTCTGGGGATCGCGTGCCGAGGTGGCGGGGTTCCCGGCCGTGGCGAATGCGGCGAGGAACAGCAGGCTGGCGATCGCGGTCGCCAAGCCGAACATTCGAGCAGCTGCGACGTCGTTCCAATCCTGGCTGACGATCAATCGAATCATGGCAGCGAGGTAGAGCCCGGCTACCACGATCGCAGCATTCTTCCAACGCCGCGCCCACCTACTCTCTGGGCTCTCGGGCACCTCCGACGCGTACTGACCTATCACCGTTGGACGATCCCATGCATCCTGCAGTGCCGCGACCCGCGCGAGCCCGAAGGCCGCACAACCACCCGTCGAACGGACTCAATTGCCGATGTACGTGTCAGCGAGGGCGTCGGACCAGACCGGTGACCATTACTGTGGGGCCGGTCCTGACAGCGCCGATGCTTCACGTGAACGAGCAGAGTGCCATTGAGATGAGAGCGGTGAAAACGTGGCCGACAGCGAAGAGTTCTCACAATCGGTGCAGGACATCGAGGGTGACGTTTGGCCGGCAGCCGCTCCGGAGGACACTTATCTGGTTAGGACAGTCCGCCGGATGCGGCAGGTTCCGATCGGAGAACTGGATATCGAGGGCCTGCGAATCATGTTGTCGCAGAATGTCGGAACCACGGCAATACTGTCTCGAGCGCTTGATCAGCTGGAGGCGAATCCGCTTGCCGCCGGTCACTTTGGTCCGGGTGACCTGTTGCGGGCGGTACTCCGGCTTCCTGAGGAACGATGGTCAGACTCTGGCGAGGTCTTGGCTAAAGCGCGAGGCATTGCCCAGCGAGCGGATGTGATGATCGTCGAGACGGACGGCGCGCAAGTTCCAGAGCTGCGCGGCTTGATCGTGAAATTCCTGTCAGACCGGTCCGAGGTCGATCCAGGTCGAACGCACTGAAATGCCGCTTACCGCACTGACCGAACCGGCCAGTGCCGCTTGTGGTCGAGTGTTCGTCAGACCCGCCTTCTCGCAGGCAAATCGCGTAGTCTGCCGCGGTGCCCAAGCTGATGCTGTCGAACCCTTTCGCAGAGAAAATACTCACGGTCTGGCTCGAACCGTGGGGCCGGGATTACTGGATGCGACCGGGAGATCTCTTCATCATCGAATCCGACAACCGCGCCTCCTTCGAGCAGGCGAATGATGATCCGCCATTCGAGGTGTCGTGGCTCGAGGACGGCATCATGGTCGGTGTGATGGTGGACAGCACCGTGCGGGATCGGGACGGAATTGAGCTCGAGTGCGGCCATCAACGGCCTGTTGACCTCGACGGGCGGTAACCCGTAGCTCGGGCTGGATCCGGTGCGTCGAGACTGCCTCTAGACATCCTCTTCTGCCGCATACCGCGCAGATGTGGCGTTCGAGAAGGACGTCGCGGTCTCATCTAGTGCCATGGCCGATCCGGCGACGCGCTCCCTTGGCGAAATCTGATGAACCGCTTGCTGTTACGCCACCACGCCGGATCACTGTGCAGCCCGTCCCCGAGCAACACGGTTCGCCCACCCAACCTTCGGGCGTGATGCTTTCGGTGCGTCGCGCCGGGCAAGTAAGGCGGATCACCCTGGGGGTTCAGTGGGATCCGGCGTAGGTTCATTTGCAGGGAAATCGTCGGCACGAAGGGGTGTTATCGATGCGGGTGGTCACGCGGGTTCGGGGATACGTCAAGGTGCTGGGGCAGGCTCGGCGTCATCGGGGGGATCTGGTGGGGTGGCTCGGGCGGCGGCCGCAGATCGCGGCGGCGACGCTGACCTATGAGACGGCGTTGTTGTTCAGCAACAAGCTCGATCCTCGGCTCAAGGAGTTGGCCGAGCTCAAGACGGCGGGGCTGGTGGCCTGTCAGTTCTGTCTCGATATCGGGTCCGCGCTGGCGCATACGGCGGGGCTGACCGAGCAGCAGCTCGTCGATCTGCCTCGGTATCGGACCAGCGATGCCTACACCGAGCTGGAGAAGCTGGTGATCGCGTTCGCGGAGGCGATGACGGTGACACCGGCGGTCGATATCGAGGAATTGCGCGAAACTCTGCTCACTCACCTGTCGAAGGCACAGCTGGCCGAGTTGGCGGCGAGCATCGCGTGGGAGAACCAGCGGGCTCGGCTCAACCAAGGTCTCGGTGTGCAGCCGACCGGGATGGCCGACGGGCTGGCGTGCGCGATGCCGGAACCACGGCAGGCCCCGTAAACGGCGAATACCAGACGCCGACGGCCGCGCCTGGGTAGGACGCGAGTTGGGGATACGAGTAGCCCGTGGGCGTTCGCTGCCATGCAGTGCACTACGGTGATCGCGAGCCGACCACGGTGACGTGGACGCGCGGGATTCTTCGACAGTTCGCCAGTTCGAGCGCAGCGAGGGGATCGTCATGCATTCGGTTGGGGCTTTGATCGTTCGCGTCGGTTGTGTGGTGGCAACGGTGCTGGCCGCGGTGGGGTTCGCCCCGCCCGCCTCCGCGGACCCGCCGGACTCGCCGCTGTGCGCGTGGCGGTTCATGTCCAACAGCACCGTGCTGAATGTGGCGTTCCCCGATGCGAATTCGACGTATTGGCTGATGCCCTACGCGCTGGGGCCGGGTGACTCGATCGAGTTGTCCGGTACCTATCCGGCCGCCCGGTATTTCTCGTTGAACACCTACGGGACCGACCTCGACACCGTGGACACCCTGCGCGACGACCAGATCGTCGCCGACCCGGGCAGCGCCAACCCGTTCGTCGATGCCGCCGCCGCGTCGCTGCCCGCCGCGCAGCAGCGCTGGCATGCCACGTTGGTCAACGGGCCGGCCGATCACAGCCGCAACGAGATCCAGGCTGTCGCGAGTGGGCAGAGCACACCGATCGGCTTCGTCATCGTCCGTGTCTATGTTCCGACCGATCCGGCTTCGCTCAGCGGCGGCGTCGCGCTGCCCGATGTGAAGCTCTCGATCGCGGGCTCCGACGCTCCGGCCCAGCCGTGCGCGCAGCCCTTCGACCCGGCCACCTACACCGGCCCGGTCGCTGACGCCGCCAAGGCCGCCTTCGATCGCGCGATCGCCCAGGCCGCCTCGGGCGCGTTCCCCGGCAACACACCGGAGGCGACGTTCGGGAACCCGGCGAGCACCTCCGGGCTCTTCCCGAACGGCGACAACAAGTACATCGGAACGCGGATCAGCTATCAGCCGGGACGCCTGCTGGTGGTGCGCGGTAAGGCCCCGATATTCCCGAATACCCGTGCGGGACAATCGCCTACCGATCCGAACCAGCAGGTGCGGTATTGGTCGATGTGCCAGAACGACCTGCGCTCGCCCTACCCCGTTGTCGCCTGCGCGGCCGACTTCCAGACCGCGATCGACGCGTCCGGCTACTACACCTATGTGGTCGCCGCACCCGCGGACGTGCCCGCGAACCTCGACCCGAGCGTGACGGTGATTCCCTGGGGCAGCACCGACGTGGACAAGGTCCTGTTCCTGCGGAACATGACCCCGAGCCCGGCGTTCTATCCGAATTCGATCCAGGCGTCCCAGGACTCCGGCGCCGACCCGGCCGCCACGATGGGCCCGTATTACCCGGAAACCGCCTATTGCGGCACCGAGACGTTCGCCGCGGGCGGCGCCGGAGCGTGCCTGACCACCTGAGCCCCGAGTAGCGGCTACGGGCAGTCCGGGGCAGGGGCGTCCACGAAGAGCGGTTCGTTCGCGCGGTTGAGATAGGCGACGTACAGCTCGGCGGGCCGGTCGCCGAGGTTGCGGCCCACATGGACGTGGTCCGGGCCGACGGTCTCGGACAGGCCCTCGCCGGCGGAGTACGTCGTCGGTACGCAATCCGCCTCGTATCGGGTCACCTGGCCCGCGGTGATCACGGCGAGAACAGTGCCGTCGTGGTAATGCCACCCGAGCGTGCCCCCGGGGGCGATGGTGATCCGCCGAAAGGTGAATGCGCTCGGCAACGAGGCGAAGGGGCTGAACGCGCTGACATCGACCTGGGCCAGCGGTTCGACGGTCACGCCGGAGGACGGGGTGGCCGAAGACGACGGCGCCAGGGTGACGACCGCGGCGGCGACCACCACGGCGCCGGCGAGAGCATTCCGGTGGGTTCGCATCTTCGTCAGTATACGAGCGGACTACCTGCGCGAACAGCCGCAAATAAACCCCACTGCAGGACAGACCGCCGCGAAA
>NZ_JBHWZY010000546.1:0-4764 GCF_042727815.1 Nocardia sp. NPDC060220 | reverse complement strand
GCGACCGAGGAGTGGGCGGTGTCGAGGGCCCAGGACCCGGTCTTCAGCTGCTGGGTCTGTGTCGAGGAAGTCATGCCTCCACCCTGACCGGACTGCGGTCCGTTAACCAGACCGCGGTTATCCTGGTCCTGGCAGGGCGTGGCTGACAACGCCATGACCGGGCACCATCGAGACATGGTAGGCGCAGATATGGCAGATCATCCCGGCGCTCGTTCGGCATTCGCGGAACTTCTCGTCGCCCGTCGAGCCGAGCTGAATCCGGCCGACGTGGGCCTGCCCGGCGGCGGCAGGCGTCGCACCCCTGGTCTTCGCCGTGAAGAGGTCGCGGTACTGGCCGGTGTCAGTGCCGACTATCTGGCCCGGCTCGAGCAGGGCCGCGACACCAATCCGTCGATGGCGGTCGTCGACGCACTCGCCACCGCCCTGCGGTTCAACGACACCGAGCGTGGCCATTTCGCCTGGCTGGCCCTGACCACCAGCAGCGACGCCCGGTGCCCGAGTACCGCTTTCGATCCCGCCCTCGATCAGGTGCCCCCCGCCCTGCGCGGCGTGCTCGACTCGCTCGACCCCACCCCGGCGTTCGCTCTCGGACCCCGCGCCACCGTGCTCGCCTGGAACAACGCGTGGTCGGACCTGGCCGCCCCGCTCGGCCTGCTCGACAATCCCGACCTGGTCAACCTGGCCCTGTGGACGTTTCGCCATCCGCTCGCCCGCACCACGGTCACCGACTGGGCCCAGTTCGCCGACCAACTCGCCGACCAGCTCGCCAGAACGCGCCTGCGTCGCCCCGATGACGAACGCGTCGCCGAACTCATCGCCGACCTGTGCGAGGAACCCGAGTTCGCCCGCCGCTGGCAACCTCACCGTCTCGCGGAGGATCTGCCCACCCTGCTCGGCTTCGAACATCCCACCCGAGGCACCATCACCTACACGGTGCAGACGCTGGCGGCCGACAACGATCAACAGGTCGTGATCTGGCTACCCCGCGAAACCGTCTCCCGCACACCGGAATTGCGCCTCGTCCAGCACCACGCGATCGGCGGCTGATCACCCCGATCAGCCGGGTACCCGCGGCCGAACAGCTACAGCCCGAGTTCTGCCATGCGGGCCGCGTGCCGCTGCTGCATGCGGTCGAACAGGGTCGCGATGCCGTTGAGATCGCCGGTGGCGGCGAGGACCAGTTCGGCCAGCTCGTCGCGCTGGGCCATCACGAACTGAGCCTGGGTGATCGCCTCGCCGAGCAGCCTGCGCCCCCACAACCTGAGGCGGTCGCGCTCGGAGCGGCTGGCCGCCACCGCGCTGCGGACCTCGTCGACCACGAACTGCGAGTGACCGGTCTCGGCGAGGACATCGCGCACCACATCGGAGACCTCGGTGGGCAGCGCGCCCGCGATCTCGGTGTAGAAGTCGGCGGCCAGGCCGTCGGCGACGTAGAACTTCACCATCGACTCGAGCCAGGTCGACGGGTCGGTGGAGGCGTGGTACGAGTCCAGCGCGCCCTGGTACTGCGCCATCGCGGCCTCGGCGTCGGCGCCGCGCTCGGTGAGCGCCGCTTCCAGGGTCTCGAAGTGCGCGAGCTCGGCGGCGGCCATCTTGGCGACGCCGATCCGGCCGCGCAGCGACGGCGCCTGCTTCGCCTCTTCGGCGAGCCGGTAGAACGCGGACAGCTCGCCGTAGGCGAGGACCGCGAACAACTCCGTCACCCCCGCGTGGTCCGCGGCGAGCGGCTCGATCGAGAAGAATTCCGGCGCGGCAGAGGTCTGGGCTCCCATGGCTGTCAACAATAGTCCCGATCGGTGCTCAGTCGCGTTCGGCCAGGAATTTGTCGAGGTGTGTCCAGGTCGTCTCGCGGGCCTCCGGTCCCGTGAGAATGCCGAGGTGACTGCCCGGAACGACCTTGTAGGTGACCGATGACGAGCCCGACAGCGTGCGCAAACCGGCCTCGACAGCGGCCTTGGGGGTGATCACGTCGGACTTTCCGCCGATCAGCAGCACGGGCACGCGCACGTCGGCGAGTTCGATGGTCCGGTCGCGCAGTTCGAGCCTGCCGTTACCGATGTCGTTGGCCAGCATCATCCGGCCCCACAGCTGGTTGTAGAAGCGGCCGGGGTAGCCGGGCATGGCGGCCTGGAAACGGTCGATGGATTCCATCTTGGCCAGGGTCCCGGTGTTCGCGATATTGCTGGCGATGAACCTCGGACGCGCCAGTTCACGGTCGTAGGCGGCGAGCCGGTAGGCCAGTTTGGTCAGCGGTGCCGGAATGCCGCCCGCGGCACGGACAACCGTGGTGGAGCCCCAGCCGCCGGTGAGGCCGGCGACCGCGCGCAGCTGCGGAATTCCGAGCATCTTGTCGTAGTCGAGCGGCGGGCCTACACCGGTGACCGAGCGGATCGGCAGTTCCGGGTTCGCGGCTGCGGTGAGCAGCGAGAACATGCCGCCGACGGACCAGCCGATCAGGTCGACCGGGGCGCCGCCGCGATCGGCGCTCACGCGCAGGATCGCCTCGGGCAGGATGTCGAGGACCCAGTCCTCGAAGCCCATCCGGCGATCGGCGAAGGAGATGTCGCCGTAGTCGATCAGGTAGGGCGCACGTCCGGTCTCCACCAGGTATCGGGCCAGGCTCTGGTCGCGACGCAGGTCGAAGCAGGTGGCGGGCGCGGCCAGTGGCGGCACCAGCAACACCGCGGAATCGCTTGCCGCAGACTGGAATTCGGTATCGTAGCGACGCAGCAGACGATGCGGCTCGTCCCACAGCACGGTCGAGGGCGCCGGGTCGACGGGCTCGATGCCTGCGCCGAAGCTCAGCGCCCACGCGTTGCGTGCGGCAGTGGTGACGGTGTCGGTGATACTCACGACTAGAAATGTCTCACACACAGTACCGCCGGTACCAGTGAGCTCGATTACACCGGTGGACACGCGCGAAATCCGGCACCGATGAATTGCGCTGCGACACACCACCGGTGCTGAGGTAATCCCGTGGCGAGCCCGTTTTCGCGCGGCATTCAACCACGTCGAAATTCGGATTCCGCAGAATATCACGCTACAATCTCCGTGGACAACGCTAGTTTCGACGCCCGGACATACTCCGCGGCGTGGCACTCCACCGGCGCACAGCGCAGGCGGACAGCGGCGTTGCCCAGACAGCAATGTCGAAGAAAATGTGCGCGCAACGAATCCGCATCACCGCAGCGCCGCGCCGATGACACCGTCTCGACGACCACGCATAACGCCTGGTCGGCGATGGTTATCCGGCGCCGGCCCGGTGAATATCACAGGCGGGTATGTGGTCGTCGCGGGCCGACCGGCCCGCCCCACCTCGTGCGTGCGAGATGCAATGACGAGGAAGGCACGAACACTGAGCAAGATCACTGTCGAACAGGAACCCGGTTTGGCCGACACACTCCTGACGGCCGAACTGGACAACACCCACATCCCGCCGAGTTTCGCCGAATTGGGCGTGCGGGAAGAAATCGTGCGCGCACTCGGTGAGATCGGGATCGAACGCACCTTCGCGATTCAGGAACTGACCCTGCCGCTGGCACTGGCCGGCGAGGATCTCATCGGCCAGGCCCGCACCGGCATGGGCAAGACCTTCGGTTTCGGCGTGCCGCTGCTGCACCGCATCGCCACCGCCGACACCGGCACCACCCCGCTCGACGGCACCCCGCGCGCGCTGGTGATCGTGCCGACGCGCGAGCTGTGCATCCAGGTCACCAAGGACCTGGAGAACGCGAGCAAGTACCTGACCAACCACCAGGGTTCGCTGAAGGTCGCCGCCATCTACGGTGGCCGCCCGTACGACACCCAGATCGCCGCACTGCGCGACGGCGTCGACGTGGTCGTCGGCACCCCCGGTCGCCTGCTGGATCTGGCGAACCAGAACCACCTGATCCTGGGCAAGATCGGCGTGCTCGTCCTCGACGAGGCCGACGAGATGCTCGACCTGGGCTTCCTGCCCGATATCGAGCGCATCCTGTCGATGGTGCCGGACAAGCGTCAGACGATGCTGTTCTCGGCCACCATGCCCGGCCCGATCATCACCCTCGCCCGCACCTTCCTGACCAGGCCGACCCACATCCGCGCCGAGCTCGCCAACGACTCCGCCGTGCACGATCGCACCGCGCAGTTCGTCTACCGGGCCCACGCGATGGACAAGGCCGAACTGGTCGCGCGCGTGCTGCAGGCGGAGTCCCGCGGCGCGACGATGATCTTCACCCGCACCAAGCGCACCGCGCAGAAGGTGGCCGACGATCTCGCCGAGCGTGGTTTCAATGTCGGCGCCGTGCACGGCGACCTCGGTCAGATCGCCCGCGAGAAGGCGCTGACCAAGTTCCGCAAGGGCGCCATCGACGTGCTCGTCGCCACCGATGTCGCCGCGCGCGGTATCGACATCGACGACGTCACCCACGTCATCAACTACCAGTGCCCCGAGGACGAGAAGACCTACGTGCACCGGATCGGCCGCACCGGCCGCGCCGGCCGCACCGGTGTCGCGATCACCCTCATCGACTGGGACGAACTGCACCGCTGGGAGTCGATCAACAAGGCGCTCGGCCTGAACATGGCCGACCCCGCCGAGACCTACTCGCGCTCCCCCCACCTCTACAGCGACCTCGGCATCCCCGAGGGCATCACCGGTGTGATCCGCAAGCCCGCGGCCCCCACCCGTGACGACGACGCCGTAGTCGAGGAGCGCACCGAGCGCCCCAAGTCCTCCCGCAGCCGCCGCCGCACCCGCGGTGGCAAAGCCGACACCGAGGGCAC
>NZ_JBHWZY010000545.1:0-4768 GCF_042727815.1 Nocardia sp. NPDC060220 | reverse complement strand
GTGAACTGTGTTTTCTGTGTGCTTGCTGTCCGATGCCGACTGCCGCTGTGTGGACTTGCGAACGCGTGGTTTCGGTAACGACGCGGTGAATTAGCGGACGAGCCGAGCCGCCATCGCGCAAGATTGCGATCGTAGAAGAGGAGGATGCGTGCGCAACCTGCGAATAGATCTCGATCAGCGCCTGCTGGCCGCTGCGGCCGACATCATGGGCACCGCCGACAGCAATGCCACCGTCAACGAGGCGCTGCGCCGCATCGTTGTGCACGAACGCCAGCTACGCAATTTGGAACGGCTGATGGCCGATTCGGTTTTCAGCGCGGAGCCCACCTAGCGGGTGGATCCGGGTTCGGGTTTCGTCACCCACGTGGTGGCCGAGGGGTAGCCCGGACTTGTCGGTACCCCCTGCGATCATCGACAGTCAGTCACCGATCCGCAGGGGGAAACGATGTCGGTTCCGATCGCGAGTTTGCCTGTCGCCCAACGTCCGCGCGAGCGGCTGCTGATGCTGGGCCCGCACGCGCTCAGCGACGGCGAGCTACTGGCGCTGCTGCTCGGCCAGGGGACTCGCGGCCGATCCGCGTTGGAGGTTGCCGCCCAATTGATCGGCGACTACGGCGGATTGGCCGAACTCTCCGCGGCCCGCCCCGAAGAACTGGCCGCTCGCGCGGGCATCGGCCCGGCCAAAGCCGCCACCGTCGTCGCGGCTTTCCACCTCGGCACCCGCTCACGCACGCCCACCGATTCGCTACCGCAGCTCACCACGCCCGAAGACATCGCGGCAGCGGCGATCCCGCTCTTCGCGGGCGCCCGGGTGGAGCGACTTCTCGTGCTCGTCTGCGACACCCAGAACCGTCTGCGCCACCGCGCTTTCGTCGCCGAAGGTGCCATCGACCACGTCGCCGTCCCCGTCCGGGAAATCCTCAACACCGTCCTGCGCCACGACGGCCGAGCCTTCGCCGTGGTCCACAACCACCCCTCCGGCGACCCGGCCCCCAGCCCCGACGACCGCCGAGCCAGCACCCTGCTCCACCAAGCCGCCCGCACGGTAGGTCTGCGCTACCTCGACCACATCGTGGTCGCGGGCGAAACCTGGTCCACCGCACCACCTTTGCCTTGACGGCGCGGAGGCGCCTCAGCCTGCGAAACCGGTGGTGCGAGCCAGATCCGCGAGCATGGCGTCGAACATGATCTCCGGATCGGCCAGGGGAATCGGATAGTTGCCGAACACCTCGAGGGTGACGTGGCCGAACAGCCGGGCCCAGATCTGCACCATCAGGTAGGTCACGCCGAGATCCAGCTTCTCGGCGGGGAACTTCTGTCCCGACTCCGAGAGCATGGCCAGCAGGTCGGTCTGGAAGCCGATCAGGTCCTCGCGCAGCGCGGCCGGGATGGTCTCGCCCGGTGGGGTGGCGATCTCGAAGTTCGCCAGCAGCCTGCCCGCCGCGGCAAGGAAGATCCGGCCGAAGGGCTCGTCGAAGCGGCGCATCATCGGCCGCCCCGAGGTGGGCGAGGCGAACACCAGGGTGAATTCCCGCGGGTTCGCCAGCGCCCAGTGCCGGAACCCCCGGCAGATGGCCAGGAACTGCACCGCGCCGTCGTCGGGCAGCGGCTCGATCTCGGTCGAGAGGAACTCGGCCAGATCGGCGCAGAACTCCACCCGCATCCGCTCGATCAACTCGTCGCGCGACGAATAGTGCCGGTACAGCGCGGGCGCGGTGACGCCGAGTTCGCGCGCGATCGCCCGCAGGGTGACCGAATCGGGGCCTTGCCCGGCCAGCAGCGCCCGCGTGACCCGCCGGATATCGGCGTCGGTCACGACAGGCACACGGCCACGTGCCTTGCCCGTCAAGCGGCCACCCCTTCGATCATGTGTCGGTTCAAGCGTATTCGACTTCCCACCGCTTGATGCCGTTGAGCCAGCCGCTGCGCAGCCGCACCGGATCGGAGACCTGGCGCAGGTTCGGCATCGCGTCGGCAATGGCATTGAACATCAGGTCGATCTCCAGGCGGGCCAGATTCGCGCCGACACAGTAGTGCGTTCCGGTGCCGCCGAAGCCGACGTGCGGGTTGGGATCGCGCAGGACGTCGAACCGGAACGGGTCGGCGAAGGCGTCCTCGTCGAAATTGGCCGAGCTGTAGAACAATCCGATCCGCTGGCCCTTCTTGATCTGCTGCCCGCCCAGTTCCAGGTCACGCGTCGCGGTCCGCTGGAACGCGGTCACCGGCGTCGCCCAGCGCACGATCTCGTCCGGTGCGGTGCGCGGGCGCTGCTGCTTGTAGAGCTCCCACTGGTCCGGGTTGTCGACGAAGGCCTTCATGCCGTGGGTGATCGAATTGCGGGTGGTCTCGTTGCCCGCCACCGCGAGCAGGATCACGAAGAACGCGAACTCGTCCGAACCGAGGTGCTCGCCGTCGACGTCGGCGTTGACCAGCTGGGTGACGATGTCGGAGGCCGGACAGCCGCGGCGCTGTTCGGCCATGTTCCAGGCGTAGCCCATCACCTCGGCGGTCGCGGTGTGGTGATTGCCCTCGAACTCCGGATCGTCGTAGGAGATCATCTGGTTGGTCCAGTCGAACAGCTTCATGCGGTCCTCCTGCGGCACGCCGATCAGCTCGGCGATGGCCTGCAGCGGCAGCTCGCACGCGATCTGCTCGACGAAGTCGCCGCGACCGGACTTCTTGGCCTCCCACACGATCTTCTCGGCCCGCTCGGTGAGCGCGGCCCGCAGATTCTCCACCGCGCGCGGGGTGAAGCCCTTCGACACGATGCGCCGGATCTTGGTGTGCTGCGGCGGATCCAGGTTCAGCATGAGCATGTTGCCGAGCATGTCGATCTGCTCGCGCGTGGTCTCCTCGTTGAACCGGATGATCGCCGTGTTCTCGTGCGAGGAGAAGTCCTCCGGATTCTTCGAGATCTCCTTGATGTCGGCCAGCTTGGACACCACCCAGTACCCGCCGTCGTCGAACCCGCTGGCGCGGTCGGGCTGCGCGCACCACCAGACCGGCGCGGTGCGCCGCAATTGCGCGAACTCCTCGATCGGCAATCGGCTGGCGAGGAGGTCGGGATCGGTGAAATCGAATCCCGCGGGGATGTTTGTGCTGGTCACGGCAGTCTCCTTCGATCCGGTGCGCGGACTTCGCACCGTGATGTGGAACACGTTCACCACGATGAAACCACGTCGGAACCCTTTATGAACAGTGTTTAGTAATACCTGTTCACAAACTGGTTCGATGGGCTCGGGAGGCGTGGTCCGGCCCGGGATCCTCCGATTCGCCGACCACCACCAGCGGTCCTGGGCAAGATGGCGGCGTGGACCTGCCGTTTCTGCGTGCGCACCCGCACCTGCTTCCGACGTTCCTCGCTCATCAGCGGCTGCGGACGACGCCCGTCGCGGGTGGGTCGATCAGCGTCGCCGAGCGGATCGCGCTCGACGACGGGACGCATCTGTTCCTGAAGACCTGGCCCGGCGGGGTGTCCGCCGCCCCGACCGCCGATCGTGCGCCCGCTCCGTCCGGATTCTTCGCGGCGGAGGCGCAAGGGCTTCGCTGGCTGCGAGAGGCCGGTGGTGTAGCGGTGCCGGAGTTGTACGCGCAGACCGATGAACTGCTGCTGATGCAGTGGGTCGACCATGCTGAGCCGACCGCCGCTGCCGCCGAACGATTCGGTGCGGGATTGGCGGTGACCCACAGCGCGGGCGCCCCCGAATTCGGCGCTGCCGCCACGGGTTTCCTCGCCGGTCTACCCCTCGACAACACCCCCGGCGAGGACTGGCCCACCTGGTACCGCGAACGCCGAATCCTGCCGTACCTGAAACTCGCCGTCGACGCGGGCGCCCTCGACCCCGCCGACGCCACCCGCATCGAATCGATCCACATCGAAGCCCCCGACGATGCCCCTGCCCGAATCCACGGCGACCTCTGGCCGGGAAACATCCTCTGGGGCCCCTCCGGCACCCCCTGGCTGATCGACCCCGCCGCCCATGGAGGCCATCCCGAAACGGACCTGTCCACCCTGTCCCTCTTCGGCGGCGCCCCCTACCTCCCCCGAATCGTCGCCGCCTACAACGACGTCCACCCCTTGGCCCCCGATTGGCAAACCCGCATCCCCCTCCATCAGCTCCACCTCCTCCTGGCCCACGCCGTCCTCTTCGGCCGTTCCTATCGAACCGCCGTCTTGGACGCGGCCTCCCATTACCGCTAGTGCGTCTGACGGGACATGTTGTGTCAGAACGAGTTAGGGGTACTGGTTGTCAATGACGAAGGCCACCAACATCATTCGACGCTGATGGCCTTTGTCGGTCAAAAAGTTCAGATCGGCGACGGCTCCCGTCGCCGTAGTGCGGGCAGGACTTGGGGTGCCGATCGGGTCGCCCATACGGCGAATCCGATGTAGAGCGCCTGTTCCGGGATTCGCTGCCACAGGGGCGATGCGGGCTCGCCCGCGAACGGGATGTCGTTGAGGGCGGCGTAGATGTTGGCGGGGAGGAGCAGGAGGAACAGCGGCACCAGGGCCCAGCCCGCGATCCACCTTGTGCGGGTGAGGATCAGGCCGAGTGCGGCGAGGAGTTCCAGGACGCCGCTGGCCAGGACCATGAAGCCGGGGAACGGGACGAAAGGCGGGATCATGGCGACCATGTCGGCGTAGTTGGGCATCACGGTGACGCTCGCGGGCATGAAGTGCGCGGTGCCCGTCATCACCAGCATGACGGCCAGTGCGTGGGCGGCGCCGGCGGACCACGAGGCGAAACGGGTTACGCCGAGCGCTCCG
>NZ_JBHWZY010000544.1:0-4788 GCF_042727815.1 Nocardia sp. NPDC060220 | reverse complement strand
CCCGGCGGCTCTTACCCTCCGGGTTGCCGTTCTTGAAGTAGTCCTCCATGGCGCCGGGACGCGCGACGACCTCGAAGGTGGGGTTGGGAATGTATTCGCTGATCTGGCCGAGGACCGCGATCTTGGTGCGCCCGTTGATCTCGACGTACTTGATGGTCCCCTCGTACTCGGCAGGGAGGAACTTGGTCAGCGCCTCCTTGGTTTCGTAGAGGTGATTGTCCGCGTCGAACAACTGATACGGCAGATCCAGCTGCGTCATGAGAGCCTCCTTGTTGGTTAGTGAGAATCATATTCTCACAAGATGCGCATGGCAATATTCAGTCGCTACATTTGCGTCCAGACGGCCTTGGTCTGCAGGTAGGCCTCCAGGCCCGCCTTGCCGGACTCGTAGCCCCAGCCCGACTGCTTGTATCCGCCGAAGGGCATGGAGTGGTCGAAGACCATCTGGCAGTTCAGCGAGATGGTTCCGGCCTGCAGTTGTTTGGCCAGTCGGTGGCCACGGCCGATGTCCTTGGTCCAGACGGTGGCGGCCAGACCGTAGGAGCTGTCGTTGGCCATCGCGACGACCTCCTCTTCGGTGTCGAAGGGCAGGACCGTGACGATCGGGCCGAAGATCTCCTCGCGGTAGAGGCGGCTGGTGGCGGGGTCGACATTGGTGGCCACGGTGGGGTGCACGAAGTACCCGGTTCGATCGAGACGCTGACCGCCGGCCACGAACTCGATGCCCTCGGATTTGCCCTGATCGACATAACCCAACACCCGGGTGAGCTGCTTGGCGCTGATCAGTGGGCCGGCCATGGTGCCCTCTTCCCTGGGCCCACCCATCTTCATGTTGTCGGCCAGGTTCGCGATGCCCGCCACGACCTTGTCGTAGGAGCCGCGTTGCACGAAGACGCGCGAACCGCACACACACGCCTGACCCGAATGCACGAAGGCGCCGAAGCCGGCCATCATGATCGCCATATCGAGATCGGCGTCGTCGAAGATCAGCACCGGCGATTTGCCGCCGAGTTCGAGGGTGATCTTGTTGAGGTTGCTCGCCGCCGAGGCCGCCACGATCGCCCTGCCGACCTCGGTGGAGCCGGTGAAGGCGACCTTGTCCACGTCAGGGTGCGCGGTGATCGCCGCGCCGGTGGTGTGTCCGTAGCCGTTGACCAGATTGACCACGCCCTCCGGTACGCCGGCCTGGGCCAGGAGCCGGTCGAGTACCAGCGCCGAAAGCGGAGTCTCCTCGGCGGGTTTCACCACGCTGCTGCACCCGGCCGCGAGGGAGGGGGCGACCTTTGCGCAGTAGTTGAAGACCGGCCCGTTCCACGGGAAGATCAGCCCCACGACATCGTAGGGCTCCTTGAGGGTGTAGCCGTGCTGCCGCGATTCCACGCCGGTGAGCCCGCCGGCGTTCACGTCGTGGGCGATGCCGTCGATCTTCGTGCACCAACCGGCGTAGTAGCGGAACCATTCCGAGCCGATGCCAACGGTGAGCGCGGCCTGGTTCTGTGGGATTCCGGCGTTGGCCGATTCGAGGTCGGCCAGCAGCTCGGTGTTCTCGTCGATCAGATCCGCGACGCGCCAGAGGAT
The DNA here is from genome assembly GCF_042727815.1 of Nocardia sp. NPDC060220. Taxonomy (NCBI): domain Bacteria; kingdom Bacillati; phylum Actinomycetota; class Actinomycetes; order Mycobacteriales; family Nocardiaceae; genus Nocardia; species Nocardia sp. NPDC060220. Next base: position 3,210 of record NZ_JBHWZY010000544.1, on the reverse strand, counting down.
CTTGGCTTTCTCGCTGCCCGCCAGGTTCTTCCAGATGCCGGATTTCGACGCCGCTTTCGCCCGTGCGACGGCTTCGTCGACGGCTTCGGAGCCGCCGTCGGTGAATTCGGTGAGCTGTTCCTCGGTGACGGGATCGACGACGGGGATCGCGTCTCCGGTGCCCGGTCGGTTGCGGATCTCGTCCAGCACATTCTGCACGGTCATGGCGTAACTCCTCGCATGTCAGCGGTGACTCGAGCGCAACGGATTCGGTACGCGGATCCACCGTCGTCGCAAGGTTAGGCGCATAACCATCGAGGTGTCCAGACCCCAAATCGGCTCCGGTGAGGAACGGGGAAGCTAGGTGGAAGCCCGCACGATGAGGCGGGCGACATCGGTCGGCTGTGGCGCGGGCGGTGCCGGATATCCCAGTTCGGTGAGGACAGCGGCGATCGCGGCATCGGCCACCGCGGCGGGGATGTACTCCACCGTCGTCAGCGGCGGATCACACAGCGCCCCCATGGGATTGGCCTCGATGCCGATCACGGCGAGGTCGTGCGGGCAGCGCAGACCCGCCTCCCGCAGACCGTGCAACACCAGACCCGCGATCTCGTCGCTCTGCGCGCAGACCGCGGTCACCCCGTCGCGCACCCACCTGGTGACCAGCTCGGCCGCACCGCTCGCGGTCACCTCGTCCACGGTGATCGGCGGCAGATCGTGCGCACGCGCGGCGTCGACGATTCCCTGGAGCCAATAGTCGCCGAGGGCACGCCATTTGGCGATATCGGTGCGTCCGAACGCGATCTTGCGATGTCCACGCGAGACCAGGTGCCCCACGCGCATCGCCCCGACGGTGAGCAGGGGATCGCCGAGCGCGGGCAGCAGCCCGATCTCGATCAGGGGAACCTTCGCGGCGCGCACCTTGCCGCGCGCGTCGCTGCTCAACGGGAACAGGCTCACCACCGCGATCGGATCGAGATTGTCGATCGCGTCGATGATGCGTTCGTAGTCCTCGGTCTCGAAGATCTGCACCTGGAGCAAACCGTATTGCGCGAGCGCGGCGGCCATCAGGCTGCCCGCCTGAATCGGCATGTCGCCCACCGCGACTCGCGGCAGGATCGAGAGCACTACCCCGCTCTCGCCACGCGCGAGATTTCGGGCGGCGACATTGGGGCGATAGCCGAGTTGTCCGGCGGCGCGGTAGACAGCCTCCCTGGTGCGTGCGGAGATGCGTTTGCCCGCGGAGTTGTTCAGGACGTAGCTGACGGTCGCGGTCGACACGTTCGCCAGCCGGGCGACGTCGGCGTGGGTGGGCCGCGCACTTTTGCCGACACTCGTCGCGTCAGGATCGGGAGCGGCCATGCACTCATGATGGCACCGTCACCGGGGACCCGGTGTGTAGGGGCCGCCGTACGGCGTGGGAACGGTCAGCGGCCCCACCGGGGCCTGCTCGGCGGTCTGCAAGGGGTCGACGGGGGGTGGCGGGGGAACGGGGTCATCGGCCGGACGCGGAGCATTGCGAGCGCCGCGCGGCATGAGGGTGGGATCCGGATCGGTGCAGTCCGCGTGCAGGTAGGGCTGCGCGTAGTCGGGGACCGAGCCGGCCCGCCGCGGCACGTTGTAGTCGCAGGCGTAGCGGGAGTAGATGCTGGCCAGTGCCCAGACACCGCCGTCGTGGAACGCCGAGGCCACCGCGTCGAGGGCGGATCCGGCGCGCTGGCGGGGAAAGAAGAACTCCTCGAGGGCGGGAATCCGGGAGTAGGCGACCTGCGAGACGGTGACGAGATTGCCCAGCAACTGCACCATCGTCGGTGAGTTCTGCGCGAGGATGGTGTCGAGTTCGGTCAGCAGCGGTGGTGTCTGCGCCAGCAGTTGTTCGTAGCCGCCGGTCATCGCCGCCATGCCGCCCGTCACCGCGGCGAGGTTCGCCGAGGTGTCCCGCAGGACGGTGCGCCCGTCGTGCAGGGTCGCCAGCACGACTCGGCTGTTGCGCAACAGGTTCACGGTGTTGGGCAGCACCGTGTCGAGCGTGGAGATGAGGAACGTGCCACCGTCGATGATGTCGGCCAGTTTGTCGGGCCCGGCCGGACCGACACCCAGTTCCCGCGAGATGGTCGCGAGCCGGTCGGGATCGATCTGGGCGAGGGTGCCGCTGAGGCTTTGCAGCATGTCCGCCATCGGTACGGGGGTGGCGGTGCGATCGGCGGTGACCAGCGCTCCGTCGGTGAGATACGGGCCGTCGTTGCTCGCGGGCAGGAAGTCGAGATACTGCTCGCCCGCCGCGGACAGGGCCGCCGCCCGCACCTGCCCCGACACCGAGATCCGCACATTCTCGTCGATGGCGGCGACCGCGATCACCTTCTGGTCGACCACCCGCACCGAGTCCACGCGCCCGACCCGCACGCCACGCAGGGTCACTTCCTGTCCCGGCAGCAGCCCGCCGGACTGGGTGAGTTCGACGCGTACCCGATACGGGTGATCGAGCGGATCGACGCCGAAGGTGGACAGGATCAGGTGCGAACAGGCACCGGTGAGGATGGCGAGCAGTCCGAGCAGCGAGACCACCGCCCGATGCCGGTGTGCGGCCCGGACGACCCCGACGAGCGCGCGCGCCGGTGTTTCCATCCGGCTCGGCCGGGGTGTCGTGGTCATCGTGGTGCTCCTGCCAGCCGGACGCCCAGCCGATCGATCATGTGCTGGAGCGAGCCGACGAAGGCGGTCCAGTCGGTGATGTCAGGGGCCCGGCCGCCGACACCGCCCGGATTCGCCGGGTCGGGAATCGCGAGCTGGGCGACATCGACCGCGACGTGCCCGTTGGGACCACTGATCATCTTGAGCACGATCTTGATCATCTCGTTCACCGAGTCGAGGTCGGCCTCCGGATTGAGGGCCGCGGCGTTGAGCCCGGCGGCCAACTGGTTGATGTTGGCGGCCATGCTCGTGGTGTTGGTGCCCGCGACACTGGGGAACCGCGCGAGCTGGGTGGCGATCGTATGGACGCGATCGACCAGAGTGACCAGGGAATCGGTGTTCTCGGCGAGGACCTCGGCGGCCGGTCCGGCCGCGGCCACGGTGTCGGCGAGGGTGGACTGCTGGGCCGCCACCGTCGCGCTGAGATCGGCCGCGCCGTGCAGGACGCCGTTGATCTGGTCGGTGCGATCGGAGAGGCCGCGCAACAGTGTTCGGGTCTCGTCGAGCAGCGCGGCGAGCCGGTCACCGCGGCCGCCGACG
>NZ_JBHWZY010000543.1:0-4801 GCF_042727815.1 Nocardia sp. NPDC060220 | reverse complement strand
TCCTAAGGCTGTTCGGACAGGGCGGAGAGGGAGGCCGCGGCGCGTGGGTCGTCGTGGGCGGCGGCCTTCCACCATTGTTCGGCGGCGGCGCGTTCGCCTTGCTGGAGGAGCAGGGTGCCCAGGTCGTAGGCGGCGCCGCTGTGGCCTGCCTGTGCGGCTTGGGTCCAGAGGGCGCGGGCCGAGTCGTGTTCGCCGCGTTCGTGCATGGCGGTTCCCAGGTCGTGCAGGGCGCCGCCGACGCCCTGGCTGGTTCGTGGGTGCTCGGGCGGATCGGTCGGGCCGAGCGAGATTTTCGGTGCGGGATCCGATGATGCCGGTTCGGTGGAGGCGGCGGGGGGACTTGGTTCGACGGGGGGAGCCGAGGGGGCCGGGCCGAGCGGTGTCGTAGCCGGGTCGGCCGGATCGAGGGGTGGTTCGGGGCGTGCCGGTTCGGCTGGGCAAGTGCTGAGTTCGACGACCAGTTCGTTGAAATCGGGTGTGCCGGGACCGGTGCTGCACCACAGGGTCGAGGCCCCGTCGGGGAGCAGGTCGACAACCATGCCGTAGTTGCCGGTCCAGGATTGGTGTGTGCCCGATTCGGCCACCCAGACGGGTGTGAGGGTGAACAGCGCGTCGGGTGCGTCCGCGGTCACCGAGATGTCGATGCCGTCGGCGAGGGCTTCGTACCAGATGTCGACGCCCGCCAGCGATTTCCCGTTCAGATTCACGTGCCCGTCGTGGACGGAGAGACCGAGGCCGAGGCCCGACACGTCCTCGGGTGCCATCACCGACAGTGCGCGCAGATGCACCGCCGTCGTTCCGGCGGGCAGCGCCTCGGTGTACATCGGATAGACCGCCGCACCGCACCATTCGATCGGATCGGCGCCGTCGTAGCGCTGATCGAGGGGGAGTGGGTCGCCAGGGCGTTGCGCGTCGGGATCATTCATCGGTGGCACCCGCCCTTTCCGCTGTTACACCCCCTCGCGGCGCCAGGCTGTCCGCGGTTGCGCGCTACACCGTACTCGTGTCTACGTGGAGTCGTGGTCGATTCACGACAAGACGGCCGCTGAAAACGACAGTGCCCCGGCGACCCTGGTCGACCTGGTCCGCGACAGTGTGTCCGGATGTCGGGCAACGGGATTCGCCGGGGCCTGACCTGACTGATCAGGCGTGGAATCGACGGCTCAGACGGCCACCGATTCGCCGATCTCTTCCTCGACCGCGGCAGGTGCGACCGGCTGGGGTGCGTGGCGCGCCTCGTACCGACCGGCCACCACGACCAGCGCCACACCCACGACCAGCCAGGCGAACAACCCGAACAGGCGGGAGCCGAACCCGGCGCCACCGTCGAAGTAGAGCAGACTGCGCAGGCCTTCGACGAAGTCGGCGCCGTTCCAGAACGAGTGCAGCGCACCGAAGAACCCGTTCTGGAGTTCGGGCCCGTAGACGCCGCCGGAGGTGGTGAAGTTCAGCATCACGAACAGGGTGATCAGGGCGAGGGTGGTCCAGCGCTTCAAGAACGTGTGCAGGCCGATGCCGATCAGGATGATGCCCGAGGTGTAGACCCAGGCGATGGCGAACACGCTCGCGAGATCGGTGTCGATCACGCCGAACACCGGACCCGCCACCACGACGCCGATGAGGCTGACGATCAGCGCGGTCACCACACCGATCGCGGCGCGCGCCCGCATCCGCAGCAGCGCGCCCGCCGCGCCGATCACCGCGACGCTGCCGTACGCGCCCACGCTCAACGCGACCAGCAGGAAGAAGATGCCCTGCCCGGTCGGGTCACCGCCCGCCTTGGTCGTGACATCGGTGATCACCAGCGGCACGCCCTGGTGATCCGATACCGACCGGAAGGCCACTTCCGCGGCCATCGCGCTGGTGTCGGAGCTCGCGGTGGCGACCAGCAGTTCCGGCTTGGTGGCGTCGGGCACATAGGCGCCGACGAGCTCGCGATTGCGCAGTGCGTCGATGGCCGCGTCGCGATCGGGCAAGGTGACCATGTCGAGCCCGGCGCCGCCGTTGTCCTTCATCGTCTGTGCCAGCACCATCGTCTGCGGGGAATCGCCCACCACGGCGAGCGCGAGATTGTTCGGCTCGGGCTGATGGAACGCGCCGAGGTAGGCCAGAGCCATACCGAGGCACATCAGCAGCGGCGTCAGCAGATGTCCGGCGACGTGCCGGAACTGGGTGCGAGTCATCGGGGCAGATCTCCAAACAGTTGGTAAATGCAACTATGTATGGTTGTATGATACAACTATGAACGCGCGGAGCACAAGAACCCAGGCTGTCGACACCATCCAGCGGGAACTCACCGCTTTCGCTCGCCGTGCCCGCGGCCGCGCCGCCGAACTACACCCCGAGCTGAGCCTGGTCGCCTACAGCATTCTCGACCTGATCCTCGAACGCGACGGTTGCCTGGCCACCGACCTGGCCGAGCAGTTCCTGCTCGACAAATCGACCGTCAGCAGGCAGGTCGGCGCACTCGAGAAGCTCGGCTACCTCGAACGCGCGGTCGATCCCGGCAATCGGCGCAACCACGTCCTGCGCGCCACCCCCGAGGGCCGAGCCGTCGCCGGCGAGGCCGAACGCCGGCGCCGGGAGGCCTTCCAGGCGCGTTTCGCCGACTGGACAGACGACGATGTCGCGGCGATGGCCGGTTACCTGACCCGCTACAACCGCGGCGACTGACCAGGCCCGTCTTCAGCGCGTTCGGTTCGTGGGCGGGCATCCGCCTGGCTATTGCGCACGTCACCCCCGCCGATGGGCGGTGCCCCGGCAGCGCGTGCGAGTCGGTATAGTCGCCGCGGATGAGTAGTGACACCACCCACCCCGAGCAAGAGCGTTCCCCACGCCCGATCAATCGAGCATGGTGGCTGGTGCCGGTGTTGCTCACCATTGTGTCGGTGGTCTGTGTCAGGACGCCGATCTGGCCCTTCGAACGCTATTCCGGCGGGTTCATCGATCTTCAGGTCTACCGCCTCGGTATCGAGGCGATGCGCGACGGCGCCGATATGTACGGTCAGCTGCCCAAGACCTCGATCGGCATCGGTCTGCCCTTCATCTACCCGCCGTTCGCGGCCATCGCGCTCGCGCCGTTCGCGCTGCTGCCGTGGGGCACGGCGAAGATCCTCTACGTCGTGGTGTCGATCGCCGCCGTCGCCTGGACGCTGTATCTGGTGGCCCGCCGCTACCACCCCGACCGCAAGCAGGTCGCCCTGCTCGTCACCGCCTGCGCGGTCCCCCTGGCGATGCTGCTGGAACCGGTTCGCTCGACCATCGACTTCGGTCAGGTCAATCTCCTGCTGATGGTGCTGGTCGCCACCGATTGCCTGCTCCCGAAGACCCGCTACCCGCGCGGCATGCTGATCGGTCTGGCCGCCGCCATCAAACTCACGCCCGCCGCCTTCGTTCTCTACTTCTTGGTCCGCAAGGACTACAAGGCCGCCGCGACCGCAGCGGGCACCGGGGCGATCGCCACCATCGCGTCCTTCGCGTTCCTGCCCACCGAATCCACCCGCTACTGGTTCGGCGGCCTCGGCAACGTCTCGGGCCTGAGCGGCTCGGCCTTCCATACCAATCAGTCGATCCAGGCCGTCATGGCCCGCCTGCACATCACCGGTCTGCCGTTCGACGCGCTGTGGCTCGTGCTGGGCACCCTGCTGCTGGTCCTGGTCGTCGCCGCGATGCGCAAGGCCGCCGACGCCCCCGCAATCGCGCTGTCGCTCAACGCGGTCTTCACGCTGCTGCTGTCGCCGATCTCGTGGTCGCACCACTGGGTCTGGATCGCGCCCGCGTTGCTGGCGATGGTCTGTCACGCCCGTACCCTGCCGGTCAGCAGCGCTCGCGGCTGGTACGCCACGACTGTCGTCGTCGCCGCGGTCTTCGTGATCGCGCCGCACAGTTTCCTGCCCGACGGCGAACACCGTGAGACCTCATGGACGTGGGATCAGCACATCATCGGCGACACGTATGTGTGGCTGGCGGTCGGGCTGGTTGTTTTGTTCCTCGTCACCGGACGTCGGCCGGCGCAGCCTGCGCAGGAGCCCGCGGCGGTCGAGGAACACGTGCGCGTCGCCTGAACATCCGGTGAACCCGGCGGTTTCAGCCCAGGTGGTTGACGACGGCTACCGGGGGCCGGGCAGTGATTCCGTCAGGGTCTGCGATGTCGGCCAGTTGCCGAAGGCTCGAGTCCAACCCGCGCTGAAGGGCGTGACCGAGTACGACCGCGTCGGCGTCTCGTAACACCTGGCCGTGCAGGCCGGTGCGAAGAGTGGCGCGCGAGAGGTCGCGCAGGTGCTCGAGTTCGACGGCGAAGGTGACCGCGATACCGGTCACCGCGCCGCACGTCATCGTCCAGCTGCGGTTCGGGCAGTATTCGGTGACGACCAGATGCACGTCGTGGAGCATGTCGAACATCTGGACCTGAGCGGCGAGTTCGAGATCGGCACCGACTCGATCCGGCGCCGGGCCGGTCCAGGAGTGGAGTTCGGACATCCACGCGGCGATAGTGTGCGGTTCGGACAGTAGGTCCCACAGCGCATCCGGGGCGACGGGCAGGGCGATGGCACCGCTGACGTGCACCTGGTCCACGCCGTCGCCGGGCGCGCCGTCAGGCGTGATCAGCTGACCGGTCTGCCTGCGATGACTCCGCTGGGCCATGATCCCCCACTTCATCGGGACCCGGCGTGCGGTGGTCGCACGTCGACCGGTCCCGAACGGCGTGCGACAGACGATAGCCGACCCACTCGAAATGTCCATTCGGACAGTGGATTTCGCCGGCGAGACTATATCCGCACCGCTGTCTCTTATACACATC
>NZ_JBHWZY010000542.1:0-4803 GCF_042727815.1 Nocardia sp. NPDC060220 | reverse complement strand
ATTCCATGATGGCGGCTCCTGAAGTCGAACAGTCCCACGCTAGCGGCAGCGAACAACCTCCCGATGAATCCCGGACGCCCGGCAATGACCCTGCGCATTGCCGGGCGGTGAAGATCAGGAATTCGGGCCGTTCACCACGGCGTAGGCGAATCCGTCCCACCCTTTCGCGCCGACGGTCTGGATGACGGTCGCGTCGACACTCGGTTCGGCGGCGAGCAATTCGATCAGGTCGCGGCTCGCTCGGGCATTGGGATCCTCGGTCTGCTCGTCGGCCACCGCGCCCGCGCGCACCACGTTGTCGACGATGATCACCGAGCCCGGGTGGGTCAGGCGCAGCGCCCACTGCACGTAGTGGGAGTTGTTGACCTTGTCGGCGTCGATGAAGACCAGGTCGAACGGTTCGGTCAGATCCTCGGCGACACCGGGCAGGGTGTCGAGGGCCGCGCCCACCAGGATCTCGACGCGCTCCCCCACGCCGGCGCGGTCGAGGTTCTCGCGCGCGACCTTGGCGTGGCGGGGTTCGAATTCGAGGGTGACGACGAGACCGCCGTCACCGACCGCGCGCGCCAGCCACTCGGTGCTGTATCCGCCGAGGGTGCCGATCTCGAGTACCCGGCGCGCTTTCGCGGTGCGGGCCAACAGGTTCAGCAGTTTGCCCTGGGGCGGGGAGACGTCGATGGCGGGCAGCCCCGCGTCGGCGTTGGCGGTGAGTGCGGGCGCTCCCTCGTCACCGACGAGCGTGGTGACGAGGTAACTGTCGACATCGGCCCAATCGTTGATCGTCATGGACGCAGTCTGCCACCGCAGTCGCGGCTTTGTTCTTGTGTCTCATCGGGGATGACGTGTTGGGTAGTCTGGACGTGGCCTGACGGTAGCAAGACCCCGGGGGAACCGTGAACCGACCACTGTTGTTCCTCGATGTGGACGGTCCGCTCAACCCTTACGCGGCCCAGCCGGCGCGGCGTCCCGACGGCTACACCACACTCGAACTTCCTCGCAACGACGCCCATGAGGACGACAGGGGCCTCTCGCCGCGACGGCGCCCCCTGCATGTCTGGCTCAATCCAGAACACGGCGGAATTCTGCTCCGGCTCGGCTTCGAGCTGTGCTGGGCCACCACGTGGATGGCGGATGCCAACCGGTGGATCGCACCCGTTCTCGGCCTTCCGGAACTTCCCTTCGTCGACTTCGGCGACGTCCTCCTCCAGGAGCGCCCTGACGGAGTGCACTGGAAGACCGGGCCGCTGGTGGACTATGCAGACGGCCGTCCTTTCGCCTGGGTGGATGACGAGCAGAGTGAGCTCGACGAGACGTACGTGTCCGCCCACCATCACGGGTCAGGGCTCTTGCACCACGTCAACCCGCGAATCGGACTCCGGGACAACGACTTCCGCGCCCTAGCCGACTTCGCCAGGTCCCTGGACACCTGACGAACCGCCGGCTGAGCACCTCCGGGTCTTCCGGTTGCAGTACCCGCATCCGCGGCCGCTACTTCGCGGTCTCGACCTCGGTCACGCCCTGGATGATCTTCACCGCGCTCTGCGCCAGCATCTTCGTATCGATCAGCGCCTGCGCCAGTTTCACCAGCATCTGCGAGACCGTCACCGTGGCCAGCGAGATGTCGAGCAGCGCCCTGGCGATGAGCGCGGGGGTGGCAGTTCCGGCGGAGGCGATGAGCAGCGCGGTCATTTCGGCGAGCATGCCGGCGAGATTGCTCAGGATCTCGACCACGATCTCGCGCACTGTCTCGACGATGCCCTTCATCGCCGCGTTGCACTCCGACAGCACCTCGGCGACGGCTGCCTTCTCGGCGATCTTGCCCGTCAGCTCGGTCGCCTTGGCCGCGTAGGCTTCGGCCGCGGCACCTGCCCATTCACCGATTCCGGTGTCGAGCGCGGTAGCCCACTCCTGCGCGGTGGTCGTCAGACTCTCGGCGATCGCCTTCCACGAATCCGAATACGCCTGGACCATATCCGGGCTGCCGGTGATCGATTCCAGTGATTTGCGCACCGGTTCGACGTGTTCGAGCATCCAGCTCATCAGTTGCGAACCGAGGAAGTTGAACGGGTCGAACTTCGCCAGCGTGGAGGTGCCCTTGATCGCCTTGCCGAACATCGTCGCCGCCGACGCCCAATCACCCGCGGTACCGGCCGCTTTGGAGATGGCGTCGACCTTGGTCATGATCGACCCGTCGCCGGTCATCGCGTTGTAGAGGCCGAGGCCGTTCTCCCAGGTGTCACCCTGGAGCGTGCCCTTCATGATGCCCGCGTCGGGTTCCTCCCCACCCGTCGGCCGGCCCACGTTGCTGAACAGGAAGTTGTTTTCCTGGTAATAGGTGTCCCGATAGTCGACGCCGTCTTGGAGCAGGTCGTTCTCGGGAGCTTCGCCGTCGTCGAAGGTGCTCACCGTGCCGGGCAGGACGGTGTGCTCGTTGAGGAACGTGCCCGCCGCGTTGGGTCCGTCGGCCATGGTCAGACGTTCCTTTCGATCTCGGCGGTCTTGCCCGTGAGATCGCCCGCCCGGGTGGTGTCACACGTTTCGAAGGTGTCGGCGGCGGTGCGGAGTTTGCCCGGCATCTCCGCGGTCAGAGTGTCGAGCTGCGCCAGTGCCTCGGTGATGTCGTCGTGGAGCGAGTTGAGGGTGCTCACCGCGTACGGCTTCACGAGCAGGCCGTAGCCGTCGTCGGCGTGGGCGAGATAGTTCGCCGCCTCGAGCGCCTTGGCGACCCCGCCGGACACGCCGTCCACCGAGCAGGCCTGTGACCTGATCGCCTCCAGATTCACATTCACCAGACTGGTCACGCAGAATCCCTCCTCCGGCGAACTCGGTCGAGTCCGCAGCTCTCGATCTAGTTGGACGCGCCCCGGCCCCGTTCGGTTCCCTCGAATGTGTGCCGGGTTGTAGCGGTGGCTACTGCAACCAGGATTTGCGCTGGTAGAACATGTCCTCGTCGGACGGCTCCTCGGGTGCGACAACCCGATCGCGGTCGGGTTTGCGAGTGGCGGGAGCCTCGGGCGCGGCCGGCCACGATGCGGCGGGGGCGGCCGGAGCGGCGGGCGGCGACGACGGCGGGACGGGCGCCGACGCGGTCGGGTCCAGGTCGGGGAACCGGTCGCTGTACTGGCCGACGATCGCCTCCCCGGCCTCGTCGGTGCCGACCGTGTCATGGACCAGGCCGGTGACCTGGTCACGCAGGCGCGCCTGGGCGCGATGCGTGCAGGCCATGAGCTCGGCCGCCACGGCGGTGGGATCCATGCCGCGCACGGCGGCCGCCAAGGTGATCGCGGTGGTCGAACCGTTGGCGTCCACGGTGACGCTGATCCGGCCGTCGGCCGAGGTATCGGTGACGCTCACCGCGGTCATCTTGGCGTGCAGCTCCTGGTAGCGCTGCGCCTTCTGTTCCAGGTCCTCCGCCCAGCGCGACAGGTCCGCGGCGGCGTTGTTCAGGTCGTCCATGCTGTGTTCCCCTCCCGCCGGGGTCCCCGGCGCTGTGCGGCGGAAGGCGTGCCGAAACCCGCCCCGCTCGGATCGCGACGAGCCTAATGGACACAGCCGCGACAGCGTTCATCAGCCCGGCACGGACGCAGCGAAGACGGCGGTCAGAAAAGGAAGTAGCGCTGGGCCATCGGGAGTTCGGTGGCGGGTTCCTCTGCCCAGACTTCGCCGTCGATGCGGACAGTGAAGGTATCGGGGTCTACTTCGATGTGGGGCATGGCGTCGTTGTGGGGCATGTCGGCCTTGGTGACGCGGCGAGCGTTCTTGACCGGCACCAGCTTTCGGCGCACGTTCAACCGGTTCGCGAGGCCGTCGTCGATGGCCTGTTCGGAGACGAAGTGCAGGGAGGTCGCCGCGGCGGCCGGGGCCGCGGCGCCGAACATGGGGCGTGGAAGCACGGGCTGCGGGGTGGGGATGGAGGCGTTGGCGTCGCCCATCGCGGCCCAGGCGATCATGCCGCCCTTGAGGACCGCGTGCGGCCGGACACCGAAGAACGCCGGTTCCCACAGCACCAGGTCGGCGAGCTTGCCGACCTCGATCGAGCCGATCTCGTCGTCGAGTCCGTGCGAAACCGCCGGGCAGATCGTGTATTTGGCGATGTAGCGCTGCACGCGGGCGTTGTCGGCCGCACCGTCACCGGGCAGGGCGCCACGGCGGCGTTTCATCACGTGCGCGGTCTGCCAGGTGCGCATCACCACTTCACCGATCCGGCCCATCGCCTGGGAGTCCGAGCCGATCATGGAGATGGCGCCCAGATCGTGCAGGAGGTCTTCGGCGGCGATGGTGGACGGGCGGATCCGCGATTCGGCGAAGGCCAGGTCCTCGGGGATCGACGGGCTCAGGTGATGACACACCATCAGCATGTCGAGGTGCTCGTCGAGGGTGTTGACGGTGTGCGGCCGGGTGGGGTTGGTGGAGCTGGGCAGCACATTGAGATGGGAAGCGACAGTGATGATGTCGGGCGCGTGGCCGCCACCCGCACCCTCGGTGTGGTAGGCGTGGATGCCGCGGCCCGCGATGGCGGCGAGGGTGTCCTCGACGAAACCGGCCTCGTTCAGCGTGTCCGAGTGCAGTGCCACCTGCACGCCCGCCGCGTCGGCGACGGTGAGGCAGGCATCGATCGCGGCCGGGGTGGAGCCCCAGTCCTCGTGCAGTTTGAAACCCGATGCGCCGCCGCGCAATTGCTCCCACATCGATTCCTGGCTGACCGTGTTGCCCTTGCCGAGCAGCACGATGTTCATCGGCCAGTGGTCCAGGGATTCCAGCATCCGCGCCAGGTGCCAGGAGCCCGGTGTCACGGTGGTGGCC
>NZ_JBHWZY010000541.1:0-4839 GCF_042727815.1 Nocardia sp. NPDC060220 | reverse complement strand
CTGTGTAAGTCGGCAACCCTGCAGCTGGCTGCCGGTCTTGTCATCGTCCATCCTCGGTCGTCGAGAATGACTTTCCTGACAAAGCCCTGCCCTCATCCCGACATTGAACCTCTCAGTCAGACGCTGCTGCTCTGCAACATCGCGGTCGATACGGGCTGGGTGGTCTTGCCATCGCCTAGCGACGAGCAGTCTGGTTACCGACGATGGCAATCGCCGCCCACCAGCGGGGACCTACTCCCGATGTTGACGGTGCTCAGAGCGATCCTCGGAGCCGGCCGGTGAACGCGCCCGTCTTCGCCTACTACCGACGACCGTTGGTGCGGAACAGAATTCGAACCGTTGAAACTTGGCTTGCCGAGGTTGCGTCGCTCTACGGCTGCGATGACCCCACCGGGCGGACATTCATCGAGTTCGAGTCACCGATTCGCTTGCTGTGGTCGCTGGGCGAGTTTCTGAATCAGCGTATCGACGCGAACGTTGTCCAACAGGTGCGTGACCTCGCGCGGGAGCACGGCTACGACTACGATCGATTGCCTACCTATCCGACGCCTGCTCCTGCGCTGTGGCAACTGATCAGAGCACTCGAAGCGACCGGTGGCGGAATCGTTCTGGTCCCTTCGCTGCATCACCTCGCCGGCCTCGAAGTGCCAGAAACAACTATTCTGCAACATCTTTCGGCGAACTTGAACGCACGGATCGTCTGGGTGGATCCTGCGGTCCGGAACCCCAAGCAGCCGTGGGTGGGGGGTCAACGTGTTCCTAGTGGGCCGCCGACTGGACTGCTAGGTGAATTCCGGGTCAGTCCGTTCTGTGCTGCACTACACCTGGCGCGCTTGTACTGCGAGGAATGCCTGGCTCGATGTGGGCTCGGGGGTTTGGCGGACGCGATCGACGAGCTGATGGTGGTGATCGTCGGACCGGCCGAGCGAAGGTGGAGTGGTGACGTCGACATGCTCGGCGAGCAGTTGGTGGTGCGGCTGATTCGACCTGTGGACTTGGGTGTCTTGCTCGTCGAGGTGGTCGAAACTCACGAGTACGGCGACGCAACCTTGGATGCCGCCCTACGTCCGGTCCGCGCCTCGGGAGTGAAAGTGCACCGTCAAATTCTCTCCGGTGGAGGGACATTGACGCGTTTCGAGGTGTCGATTCCTGGTTTGGTGAGGCGCTGATGTGGGAGTTGGCTTTCCCTGTCGCGCCTTGTCTGGCTGTGCTCGTTTGGTGTCTCCGTGGTGGGCATTGGACAGCTGCGTTCACCCGCTCGCATGGATCGGACACAAGCCGGATGCGGGGGAATGACCATGTCAGCGACATCGGCCGCAGGTGAAGTTTGCCTGTCAGCGCCATATTTTGCGAGCTCTGGCGTAGACGCGAAACGATACTTCCATCGTGCACAAGACCGCGCTCATCTCGATCGCGGCGGTAAGGCCTGGTCACCGCTCTTGCGATTACACCGCTGCTGCGTCGTAGGCCGCGACGACCTCGGCGGAGATCCTGCCGCGGCTCGAAACCGTGTGCTCATTCTCTTTTGCCCAGGCGCGAATGGCGGCGAGATCGTCACGGCGAGCGGACGGACCCGCTGTCACGGCCGTTCGGCGACCGGAGATCTTCGCCCGACCGATCCGTCGGGCGTAAGGCAGCCACTGGTCGAATGATTTACGCAGCTTGGCTGCGTTGGCCTCGGACAGGTCGATTTCGTAAGCAGCACCATCGATTTCGAAGGCGACGGTATCTTCGGCGACGGAGGCGCCGTCGTAGTCGTCGACAAGGGTGACAACAACTTTGCGCGCCATGGCTATACGTCCTGTTCGTAGTGTACGAGGAATTGCGTGCGCGTCGCCCGAACTGGTTGAGCGCGGTCGTCGGCAATCGTAATGCTGTTCGGCTTGACGAGAGGTTCGGCGTGCGCCGGGCAGTCCCGGGGCCCGTCAGCGCCTCGTTCTGCGCTCGTGTCGACACCGCTTGGCACTGGCATTGTGCTCAGCAGTTCGCGCGGACGAAGAGCCTTCGCGTCTCGCCGCCGCTGTCATGGATGACTACATACCGCCGAGGTTCCTTGTCGTCTTTCGCCGAATGTTCGTTGACGGCGTTGTTCGCCAGCGCATCGACCATGCCTGTCGCGTCCCAGTACGACTTCCACGACGATGGAACACCCGGGGCGAACGGGGCGAAGCCGGAGCGCTGTTTGAACTCGTCGACCGAGCTGCGGGGTATGTCAACCACCGCTACAGAGGTCCATGTATTGAAGCCGCCGTCGCGGTCGAACCAGACTGTGTTCGATCCCTCCGGGAATATGACACCTGAGCACTCGGACATATTGCGCAGGCCTTCTGCTTCCTGCGAGCACCCGCTTAAGGCGATCGTGGTGGCGCAGACGGATACGCAGAGCCCGAGGACTCGGGTGATGGCGTGCCTCACAGCTTTCCGATCCATCGTAGTAGCCTTGTCGCTTCACCTCGGGAACGAAAGCTGCGTGCCCATCCAGCCTCCTCGAGCTGGCGCATCTCGTTGTTGATATCGGTCCCGATATTGAGGCTGAGCGCTTCTCTCTGCAGCTTGTCGAAGTTGTAGAAGTCGTAGACGTAGACCTTGTAGATAATCTCTGCCTGCAGGCCGCCATCCACCTCGGTGACGGTGGTGTCGCTTCCGACTGCCACGTCGTAGTGACCGAGCGCGTAGAACAGGTCGCCCTCTGTCTCCTCCGCGCCCAGCCATTGCGACGTCAGCTCGAGGGTGACGCCGATCTGGGGGTCCTGGCGGGCTTGCTCCCTGATCTCGTCGAGGCCCTCGGCGATCTTCTGCCTTGCACTGCTGCTGGCGATAGTTCTCTCGAATTGCGCTGAGCTGATCTCATTTTCGAAGCCGGAATCATTGTTGCCCAGAAATATGCTCATGAGGTCTTCGGCGAAGTCGTAGCCCATAACGTCGAACCAGGACTGGACCGCTGCCGCATCGACGCTGTTGGCAGCGGCTTCTGCCTTGTCCAGAGCGCCGGTCTTCGAGCCGAATACGGCACGGTCGGCTGGCAGCGGGCGGTCAGGCGGGCGATGCAATGCTGCTCTCCCACCACACGTTGTTCCCGAACCCGTACCGGGACGCACCAAAATCGACGACCACTTTGTCGGGCACCTCGTATTCATTCGCGGAGAAGGTAGGAAGTGTGCGCCCCGGCGTGTAATCGAGCGCTTGGGTCAACTTTCCGATCATGGACGTGATCGCGTCTCGTCGCGCGTCAGCCGCCGATCTCAACGCATCGACCGCCGAGACGATCTGAGATTTGTTGGAATCGCTCATCGGTCGGTCGATGAGTTGGGCCCACGCTCCGAGCGGCAGGGTGAAGCCGAGGAAACTCATCGACTGGGACAGCCCGCTGCTCCAGCCCATCGCCTGGTTGTACACCAAGCGTTGCAGGCAAGCGCCACCGTTGGTGAGGATCTGTCCGACGACATCCAAGTCGGAACTTCGCATGGAGATGGCCTGTCCGAGGGCACTCGCGCTAGTCGCGAAGGACTCCGCAGTGTTTCCGGACCAGCTGCCTTGCAGCCACCGGAGGCCGCTCGATAGGTTCTCCGACGCCACGAAGTCGTTGATGCCGAGCTGTCGAATCCGGCTCCCCAGTGTCTCCAACGTTTCCCAGTCCGAGGCCAGCGGTACGAGGTACTCGGCTGCGGGCTTGATGCCGATCGCCCGGCTCAGCGGATCGTCGAAGTGGGTGATCAGCTCGATCGCTGAATCGACCACCTTGCGGACAGTGAACTGGCCGTCCTCGATCGCAGGAAGCGTCGGCAACTGCAGACCCGCGAATCGGGTGACTCCGCCCGCTCCGCCGGACGACCCGCTGATCGCTAGATCGTTCGTCGTGCTCGTGGAGATAGTCGAGATCGCTTGTGCGGATGCGTCGTCGGTTCCTTCGAACTGGCGTGAAGCACTGGAAAGGCTGGTGCCATACGAAGAGATGTTGGTCAGATCCTGTTGGTATGACGTGGTCAACGTGCTCTGAAGGTTCTCGAACGACGATGTCAGTGAGGCGAGCAGCCCGGACGTTCCGCTGGGCAGCGATACTTCCGACAGCAAGCGCGATGCGTTGGACGAGAAGTTGGTTCCCAGGTCTTGCAGGTCCAACCCGAATCCATCGAGACTGGCCACCTGCACGGTGAAGTCGTTCATACGTTCCCCCTCGGCGCAACGGTAGCAGTGTAGCGATGCCGATAGTCGGATGATCAATGCGTGCTAGGCGGCGACTACCCGCCGAACATGTTGTTGCGGAGAGCATCCGCGTGGTGAGACCGTCATAATTCGACGAGCGGGACTCGCCCTCGAGCAGCATTGCTCGGATTCGTAGGCGTTTTCAACAGGCGATTCCTTAGAGGACCTCGTGCTGGTCGAGATCGTCGAGGTGGATTCGGATCTCGTGGGCGGAGAGGCGGGTGTCGTCAGTCGGTGGACACGAGACGGCAGGAGGATGGCAGCAGGTCTCCCAGGTGCCGCCCTTTGTACGGGGGAACAAGATTCGCGGAGCCCAGATTATCGGCAAGGCAGTTCCGGACGGACGTCTGTGTAGCCATTCCGTATGGCTGACGATCGTGAGCGTCGGTGGATGAAGCCGCATCGCCAGAGGCGCTGAGAGTATGTCGCGGTGGCACCTTCGATCACGGCGAACATCGGGATGTGAGCCGTCGCCACGAATCACTGTGGCGAAATCTCATCTTTTGAGGTTCCATTGAGGTGGAAGAGCCGCTGATCGGGCCTAACTGAAAGTTGCCCGATGAACAACGATCAACAGCAAGGCTCGCGCAAGCCTGCCCACTGTCTGTACTCTGCGGGCTACCCACCTGATAGGCC
>NZ_JBHWZY010000540.1:0-4840 GCF_042727815.1 Nocardia sp. NPDC060220 | reverse complement strand
CCAGCGGATCTCCTCCTCCGGCAAGCTCGCGATAGCGATCAGCGGAGGCTCGGGCGCCCGCCTGCGCGAGCGGCTCTCCCCGGCCCTGCCCGGGGCGAGCTGGTACGAGGACCGCGACCGGGGTGCCGGCGTCGATCGCGACCACGGCCGCGGTGGGTTCGCCGAGGGCATCGAGGATCCCGGCGACATCGGCGGCCAGCGTGCCTGCGTCGTAGCCGTCCGACGCACGGCTGGTGGCGCCGAACCCGCGTAGGTCCGGGGCAATCACCCGGTACTGCGCGGACAACGGGCCGATGATCTCGCTCCACAATCGCCAGGTGTGCGGAAAGCCGTGCAGCAGAACGACTGCGGGCCCGGAGCCTGCGAGGGCGACATTGGCGCGGATGCCGTTGGTCTCGATCTGGCGCAGCTCGGTAGGCGCGGCATGGAGCGGCGGAGTGCGGGACATAGGACCTCCGGTTAGTAACTATTGGTTATCAGGGAACGATAGGTAATCTCGGGTAGGCTGCCAAGACGGCACGTCTACTACAGGTGGTGAGGTCCAGGTGACTACTCGATCAGCGCAGGTGAAGGCACCGGATCGCGGCGATCTGTTCGAAGCGCAATGCCCGACACGTCAGTTGCTGGACCGCATCGGCACAAAATGGACGTCGATGGCGGTCAAGGTCCTCGCGCAGGCCGCCCCGGATGAAGTGCGGTTCGCCGAACTGCGGCGGCGAATGCCCGGTGTATCCCAGAAGATGCTGTCGGTGACCCTGCACAACCTGACCCGGGACGGTCTCGTTACCCGCCGAGTGGAACCGACGGTGCCACCACGCGTGCACTATGGGCTCACCGAAATGGGCTTGTCCCTCGAGGTCCCCTTGGCGGCACTGCGCACTTGGGCAGAGGATCACATGGCCGAGATCGACCGCGCCGGCGCCGTCTATGACGCACACGCCGACCCGACCACCGAATAGCTTCCCCAGCGGGCGCCTTCGCAGATCGGTCGGGCAACACACCCTCGGGCTCGGCATATATCGCTTGCGGCGAGCGCTGGAGGTACCGCACAATGGGCGGCCGAGGCCAGGACCTGCGGAAATCCAGGATCAGCGCGATGCCCGCATGCGCGGTGGCGGGGATGCGGCGACGGGATCGGCGAGAATTCGGGCGAATGGGTGGTTCATGTTCGATGTGATCATTGCCGGCTGTGGGCCGACCGGTGCGATGCTGGCCGCTGAGCTGCGGTTGCACGATGTGCGGGTTCTCGTACTGGAGAAGGAACCCGAGTCCGTGTCGTCGTTCGTCCGGGTGGTCAGTCTGCATGTGCGCAGCCTGGAGCTGATGGCGATGCGCGGGCTGCTGGATCGTCTCCTCGAACGCGGACGGCAGCGTCCGGTCGGCGGGGTTTTCGCCGCCATCGCCACACCGACGCCCGAGGGACTGGATTCCGCGTACGCCTATCAGCTGGGCATGCCGCAGCCGATCATCGATCACCTGCTCGAAGACCATGCGATCGAGCTGGGTGCGCAGGTCCGAAGTGGTTGCGCGGTGGTCGGTTTCGAGCAGGACGACGAGGGCGTGACCGTCGAACTGGCCGACGGTGAGCAGGTGCGGTCGCGGTATCTCGTGGGCTGTGACGGTGCGCGCAGTACGGTACGCAAACTGCTCGGTGTCGATTTCCCCGGTGAGCCCGCGCGGACCGAGACGTTGATGGGCGAGATGGAAGTGGGTGCCTCGCAGGAAGAGATCGTCGCCAAGGTGACCGAAATACGCGCGACCCATGCGGTATTCAGTCTCAGGCCCTTCGGGGAGGGCATCTACAGCGTCGTTGTTCCCGCCGCGGGGGTGCGCGAGGATCGCACGGAACCGCCCACGCTCGCGGATTTCCAACAGCAGTTGCGCGCGATCGCCGGAACCGATTTCGGCGTGCACTCCCCGCGCTGGCTGTCTCGTTTCGGCGATGCCACCCGGTTGGTCGAGCGCTATCGGGTCGGTCGGGTGCTGTTGGCGGGCGATGCGGCGCACATCCACCCACCCGCCGGCGGTCAGGGGCTGAATCTGGGCGTTCAGGACGCCGTCAACCTCGGCTGGAAATTGGCCGGGCAGATCCACGGCTGGGCGCCGGAAACCCTGCTGGACACTTATCATTCCGAACGTCATCCGGTCGCCGCGGACGTGCTGGACAACACCCGCGCCCAGGTCGAACTGGCGTCCACCGAGCCGGGCCCACAGGCCGTCCGCAGGCTGCTGACCGAACTGATGGGCTTCGACGAGGTGAACCGCTACCTGATCGAGAAGATCACCGCGACCGCCATCCGGTACGACTTCGGCCCAGGCCCCGATCTACTCGGCCGCCGCCTGCCCGACCTCGACCTGAAACAGGGCCACCTCTACGACCGACTACGTCAGGGCCGCGGCCTGGTCTTGGACCGCACCGAACGCCTGACCGCCGACGGCTGGTCCGACCGGGTCGACATCATCGCGGATCCCACTGCGGCACTGGATGTTCCAGCGCTGCTGCTACGCCCCGACGGCCACGTCGCCTGGATCGGCGAGCACCAGCAGGACCTGAACGCCTGTCTCTCCCGCTGGTTCGGCAAGCCCGCACATGCGTCTCGATGACGTCCGCGCCATCCACACCAGTGGAGCCGGCTACTGCTTCGGGCCGGGCTGATCCCGTACGGCACCGTTCGGCCACACCACATCGACCGGAATGCCCCGCTCACGCGCCAGCGCGACCACGGTCCCGGTACCGGCACGCTCGCCGGCCTTCCCGTCCCACACCGCGATCATCCGATCGGCCTCGCTGACCAGGACCTCGTTGGCGGCTTCATACGCTTCGCGGCCCGCGTTGCCGAAGTCCATGACCCGAACCGTCGTGGCCCGCTCGATGAGCCCGTCGAACTGCGCCAGGTGGTCCGGCTTCACTTTCGACTCCCGGTAGTCGCGCGACGGCACCACCACCTCGAGCTGCCCGCCCGCGTCGAGAACCACTTCCGCGAATACGCTGTCCGCGCCGCGGGCAAGGCACGAGATGCCGACCAGACCCGGTGTGTCGGCGATCAGGTCGGCGATGGCCGCACGAACGAGCGGGACCGTTTCGGCCGAGATGTTCGTGTGCCCGGTGACGCTGATTCGCATCACACCATGATGCCGGGGCCGCGATGAACGGGTGGAGCAGGTGGCGCCGAAACGACTCAGCGGCCAGGTTCGTCCGGGCGCGACGGACCGGCGTCACCGCCATCGCTGCGGGTCGGGCCGATCCTGCGCGGCCGCACCATCCGCCGACCGCCGCCGGGGCGGTTTTCCCCGCCGACACGTTTACGGCGCGACGCGTCGAAATCGATGAGATTCGCATCGCGCTCGGCATTCGCGCCCGACTCGGCGCCGGCCTGCGTCACATCGTTGACCGGCAACGATCCTGATTCGCGCTGCAACTCCGCGCGAGTCACCGGGCGGGTGGCCGCAGGATCGTAGGCGCCATCGGGAACCGGAGACCAGCGCGGAGCCGCACCGATATCCTCTTGACGTCGCCGCGGCGGCTTGGGCAGGCGCACGACGTTCGACGGCGCGTCTCCGCCCTGGCGCGGACCCGTCTCGGCAGCCCTCGTCTCTGCCAACTTCTGACGCAGCCGCTCCACCGCATCGAATCGACTGTTGCCGGGTCCGCGCGCGAACCCCGGCCCTGTTTCCTGGTCCGACATCGAACTAACCGCAGACAGGCGCCGCGACACCCGCCCCGAACTTCGGCTTACTTCTAACGCTCACGTCCACATTCTGCCTCACGACCCGCTATCAGTCAGCAGCCCGCTGCGCCTACCACCTGTGGCGACCAGCCCGTGTGCCGGCCGCCGCACGCAAGATCTACGTATTCGGACACACGCAGACGACGCCGCGACCGCCGAAAATCTGCACGACCTCGCCCGTACTGACGTCGCTACTCGTGCGGCTGCGCATCCGAGAGGACCGCATCGATGGCGGATCGCAGGTCGAACACCACCTTGTATCGGCGAACCGACTCCGCTCCGGTCAGCTCGATGTCCCGGCCGGTCGCGCGCCACACGTCACGGATGGAGCCATCATCGCGCACCTCGTAGCCTTCGGATTCCGCCCAGCGATCGACGTCCTGCGCACGACTGGCGAGCGCGTTCGCGACTTCACCTCGACCACGGAACGCCTGGACGTCCTTCCAGGAAACGCTCATCCGTCCTCCTTCGAGTTCAGCTCGGACAACGCGGTCGCGGACCAGTTGTCAAGCGTTGCTGAGGATCTCAGAAATAGAGACCTCCCACTACTGCTCTTGTCTGCAACCTACTCGGATACAGGCGTATGGCCAGCCAGGTCGGGGACCTTCCGCAGGCGCCATCCCGTCAGTGCTCACCGGTCGGGACGGGCAATACTCTCGACGTATTCCGCACCCCAGCGGTTCAGCTCGGACACGAAACCGCGCAGTGCCTGCCCGGTCGGGGTGAGCGAATATTCCACGCGTGGTGGGACTTCGGCAAAAGAATGTCTGTTGACGATGCCGTCTTGTTCCAGCTCGCGGAGCTGACGGGTGAGGACGCGGGGGGTTACCTCGCCGACCTTGCGGCGTAGTTCGCCGTAGCGCAGGGGCTCGTCGAGCAGGTGCTTGACGATGGTCATCTTCCAGGCGCCGCCGAGGACGGCGATGCTCACCTCGACGGGGCAGCTCCGCATCGCGCGGACGATCGGCGCCCGGACTTCCTCCGTGGTTACCATACGCTCGATGATATCCATTTCGTCCATATGGATAAGATTGTGCATACTGTCGATCCTGACCGTTGGTTGCTAGAAACGAGAGTAAGGACGTCGAGCCAACGCGAAGGATTCCGGTGGG
>NZ_JBHWZY010000539.1:0-4845 GCF_042727815.1 Nocardia sp. NPDC060220 | reverse complement strand
GTTCCTGCGCGCCGATCGCCCCCTGGGCGCCGAAGCTGAGCAGGTCCGCCGCGAAGATCGCACCGATCTTGTTCTGCTGTGCGATCCGCGCGATCCGGATGCCTTCCTCGAGCGTGGAACGGGTCGGGTCCAGTGCCGCGGCGTACACATCGCGTGATCCGCTCACCCCGGTGACGGTCTTCAATTTCCGACGTTCGCTGCCCATGGTCGACAGTCCAGCAGGGCGCTGTGCGAGCGACCATGGTTGCGCTCAACCGAATTCGATCGACCGCGAAATGGTTGCACTGTATTCGCCCGGTCACGCTATCGATCTTGAATCGATCCAATTTCTTCAGCGACGGAGAGATTGCTACCATATTGCAATGTTTGCGCCAGGTCCCGCGTTGCTCGAACTCTCGGCGCAACGACAATTACAGCAGTTGAACACCGAGTTCGGAGCACCCGCGGCCGCCGTCGCCGCGGTGGTACCCGGTCTGTCCGCCCAGCTCGACCAGCATGCCGCCGCGGTGCGCGACATTCTCGCTCTCGGCGTCGACGATTCGACGCGGGTGCCACTCGGTATTCTGCTCGCCGGTTATGTCCGCGGACTGCTCGACCATTTCGCCGAGCGGGCCGACGGGTTCTTCGCGGGCGCGCCGGACAACTGGCACGACGCCGACTGGCTGCAGTTGCGCCTTGCCGCGGTGTGCGCGTACGCCGCCGACTGATATCCCACCGACGACATCGGCGCACCGCCACCCGAAGGTGACGGTGCGCCTTTGCCCGTTGACTACCGCACGGTTTCGCCGCCCCAGCCCGGCTCGCCGCCGGGGTAGGTCGCGCCGGGCGTGACCCGCGCCTGCTCGGCCGCACTCGGCGCCACCCGCTCGCCCTGACGCTCGGCGTCCTCACGTCCACGCTGGTAGGCCTGGGCATGGCCCTTCATCGCCGGCATCTCCGATTCCAGGTTGCCGAGCCAATTGCTCCAGCGCTGCTCCATGGGCCTGACCAGGCCGCCACCGACACCGACCACCAGGATGCCGCCGATGGTGGCGAGCACGGCGATCAGGACCGGGGTGGTTACCGAGGTCGCGACACCGATCTGGTTCAGCGCCGCGATGATGCCGATACCCCAGATGAACACCGCCGCGATCCGGCCGAGCATGTGCCCGTAGGACAGCCCGCCGAGCGCGTTGGAGACGAGATCGCTCACCGCGTGCGCGATCGCCGCGGCGATCACCACGATGATGATCGCGACCACCGCCTTGGGCAGCCACGCCACGATGCTGGTGAGCAGCGCACTGACCGGGTTCGGCCCGAACACCGCGAAACCGATCTGCAACGCGATCAGCAGAATCGCGTAATAGGCGATCTTGGCGATGATGTCGGAAGCGTCATATTTGCTGCGGGACATCATTTTCCGCAGTTCGCCACGTTCGACGAGCTTGTCGAATCCGACACGTTCCAGCACCGCGTTCACGATCTTGGCGACCACCTTCGCGATGATCCAGCCGACGAGAAGAATGGCGATGAATGCCACCGCTTTGGGGACGAACTGCGCGACCGAACTCCATGCGTCGGTCAAGCCCTGCTGGAAATCTATCGCAATGACGGAGGTATCCACGGCCTATCCTTTCGCTCATTCCGATCAGTGCGGCTGAATTGCCGATGCACCTGTTCGTGCTGCTTACCCAGGTAATTACCATCGAATCCGCGCAGTTGCGATAAATTTGCTCACGGCCGGTCAGAGCCACAATGACCCACGGATCTCCTTCCGCCCAGCCCCTCGAGCCGATCGGCGCCGGTCCGAAATTCGGTTGCCTGGTTCTCGACCGCTTCCTAGAGTCGGTCCCATGTCGTGCCACTACTTCATTCGCCTCCGCTACAACCGGGCTCTGGCCCGCTAGCGGACGCGGATAACTTCATCGGCGTCCACCGGCGCGCCCAGGGCCCTTCGAGACTCATTCGACTCGAAGACCCGAAGGGGCAACTGCCGTGGCGCAGGATTTCGCACATCGAAACTACTCACACACTCAGCGCAAGGTCACCGGCAAGAGCGGCGGTCGGACCGCCCGTGACCACGCGAGAAGAACACTGTCCCAGAACTTTCTGGTGGATCGTGCCGCCGTCGACTCGATAGTGACGGTGGCCGATCCGGCGGGAACAGTTCTCGAACCCGGTGCGGGCGAAGGCGTTCTCACGCACGCACTGGCTCGCCGGGGCGCTCAGGTCACCGCGTACGAGATCGATCCGCTGCTCGCGGCCAAGCTCTCGGCACGAACCCGGTCCGAGGACGGAATCCGCGTCGTCCGTGGCGATTTCACCAAGGCCAGGGCTCCCCGTGAGCCGTTCGCCGTGGTGGGCAACATCCCGTTCTCCGTGACCGCCGAGATCGTCGACTGGTGTCTGACCGCACCGGCCCTGACCTCGGCGACACTGCTCACCCAACGTGAATACGCCCGCAAGCGCACCGGCGACTACGGCCGCTGGAGCCTACTGACCGCGACGACCTGGCCGTGGTTCAGCTGGGAACTCCACGGACAGGTACCCCGCGACAGCTTCCGCCCGATCCCGTCGGTCGATTCGGCGATCTTGCGGATCACCAGAAGACCGGAACCACGTGTGCGACAGCAGGATTCCTACACCGAGCTGGTGCGAACCGGCTACTCCGGTATCGGTGGCACGGTGCGCGCTTCGCTGCGTACCCGCTACCGAGGAGTCGACGAAGCGTTGACCGCTACCGGCATCGACCACAGCACTGTCGTCGCCTATGTCCACCCGGACCAGTGGGTGGAGTTGCACTCGATGCTCACTCGCTGACCAGGAGTCGGTGCTGCCTTCACTCGTGCGGGCAGCACCGTCCTCCGCATGCCGCGCTGTCAGGGGATGACGACCGGTCCGGTGAGCGGTGACGGGTCGTCGGCCCAGCGGTGGCCGATCTCGCGGGGGGTGATGTTCTCGTCGGCCCATGCGATCAGCAGCTGTGCGACCTTGTCGTGCATGGTGGTGCGGAGCCGGTCGAACGAGGTGTCGGGGACGTCGTCCACTTCGCCGAGCAGCAACCACCACGCCCAGGCCACCGCACCCGCGTTGGCGACGAAATCGGGCAGTACCGGGACACCGCGGGCGGCGAGCATGGCCTCGGCTTCCGGTGTGGTGGCGGCGTTCGCGGCTTCGACGACGATGCGCGCCCGGATGTCGTAGGAGTTGTCCGGCGTGATCGCATACGAGATCGCCGCGGGCACAAGGATATCGACGTCGGCCGATATCACGGCACCGCGCGGCATCTCCTCGATGCCCGCGGGCAGGCGGGACCGGTCGATCTCGCCGTAGCCGTCGCGCAGTTCCAGCAGCGCCGGAATGTCGAGGCCCTCGGCGCAGTACAGGGTGCCCGCGGCATCGGCCACCGTGGTGATCTTCATCCCGGCCTCGTGCAGGTAGTACGCCGCCGCCCCGCCCATGGTGCCCACGCCTTGGATCGCGGCGGTCGTGTCGGCGGGCGCCTGCCCCCACTGCACCGCCGCGGCCAGACAGGCGTGCGCGACACCGAAACCACCGATGACGTCACCGAGTAGGAAGCCGCCGTCGACCGCGACGTTGAGCCCGCCGCGGACTCGCGCCAGCGTCGCCGCCGGGTCGGCGGAGCGCCGGATGGCGGCGTGGAAGCTCTGATCCAGGTCGAGCTTGACGAAGACCGTGTCGATCAGGTGCTGCGGGACCCCCAGGTCCTCGGCGGTCACCCAGTGCGTGTCGAGCCACGGGCGCATCGCCTCGCAGAACCGCTCCAGCACGTCCACCGCGCGCGGATCCTTCGGATCGAAGTCGATCCCGCCCTTGGCGCCGCCGATCGGGAGGTCGAAGGTGGCGGTCTTGTTCGCCATGCCGCGCGCCAGGTCCTCGACCTCGCGCAGGGTGCAGCCGGCGCGCATCCGGGTGCCGCCGGTGGCCAGGCCGCCGCGCAGGGTGTGGACGACAAGGTAGCCGACCGCGTCGGTGCGCGAATCCGTCCAGTGCAGACGCAGGTACGGCTCGCAACGACGGTTCGCGGGAGTGATGGCCGGGTCCGTCGATGTGCCCGCAACGCCGTGCGAACTCACCTGCGGCATACCTGTGCCCGGGTCGAGCATCGTCATGGTGCCCACCTCCTCATTCGTCGTGATCGCCCGTGGCGGACCTCGTCGTCCCCGGTAGCACCAAGCCTGCGCGGCCCCTGCCCGCGCGTCTATTTACGGTTCGTTCACGGCACCCTTCACGGTTCCTGCACAGTGCATACGCTCGGTGCTATGGACCTGTCTCTGGCCCGCTTGCGAATGTTGCGCGAACTACACCGGCGCGGCACCATCACGGCCGCCGCGGCCGCTCTGCACTACACCGCGTCGGCGGTCTCCCAACAGCTCGCACAGCTCGAACGCGACGCGGGCACCCGGCTGTTCGAACGACGCGGGCGCCGAGTGCAGCTCACCGACCTCGGGATCGTGCTGGCAGAGCACGCCGAAGAGATCCTGGCCGCGGTCGAGCGCGCGACCCAGGCGCTCGAGGAAGCGGGCGGATCGGTGACGGCGAAGATCACCGCCGGAGTGTGGGCGTCGGTGGCCTCCGGGCTGCTCCCCGACGCGCTCACCACCCTCGCCGCCTCACACCCGGGCATTCTGGTGCGTACCACCGAACTCGCACCGGAGTCGACGGCCGCCGCGGTCCGTGACGGCACGCTGGACCTGTCGTTCGTTCTCGACTACTCGAACTATCCGATGACCTGGGACCGTGGCCTGGAGCGGGCGGTCATCGGCGTCGAACGGATCCACGCCGCCGTCCCGGCGGGCGCGGTGCCCGCCGCAGGGGTGACACTGGCCGAGTTGTCCGAGCATC
>NZ_JBHWZY010000538.1:0-4852 GCF_042727815.1 Nocardia sp. NPDC060220 | reverse complement strand
GCTCAGCGACCGGCTCGCGATGTTCGAATTCGGTGTCGTCTGTGAGGTTTTCGGCCTCGACCGCACGGCCGACGGCCTGCCCGGCTTCGACTTCCGGGTCTGCGGCGCCGACCCGGGCACGCCACTGCGTTCCACCACCCCCGGCATCGCCGTCACCCCGGAATTCGGCCTCGACCAACTCGCGGAGGCCGACTTGGTCGCCATCCCGGCCTCCCCGATCGACCAGTACGACGACCGGGTACTCGCGGCGGTGCGCGGGGCGGCCGACGCGGGCGCGACCGTCCTCACCGTCTGCTCGGGCGCCTTCCTGGCCGGCGCGGCCGGCCTGCTCGACGGCCGCAAGTGCACCACCCACTGGCGGTATGTCGACAGACTCGCCGCGATGTTCCCCGAGGCGACCGTCGACCCCGACGTCCTGTTCGTCGACGAAGGCAACCTGATCACCAGCGCGGGCACCGCCGCGGGTATCGACGCCTGCCTGCACCTGGTCCGCCGCGAGATCGGTACCGCCGCCGCCAACGGCATCGCGCGGCGCATGGTCGTGCCGCCGCAGCGCGACGGCGGCCAGCGCCAGTTCATCGAGCAGCCGGTCCCCGAGTGCAGTTCGATCGGCCTGTCCACCACCCTGGCCTGGCTCACCGAGAACCTCGCCCACCCACACACCGTCGACGAGCTCGCGGCCCGCTCCAGCATGTCCACCCGCACCTTCGCCCGCCGCTTCGCCGCCGAAACCGGCACCACCCCGGTCAAATGGCTCACCACTCAGCGCGTCCTGTTCGCCAAGCACCTGCTCGAAACCACCGACATGGCCCTGGAACGGATCGCCGACGAGTCCGGCTTCGGCTCCGGCGCCCTGTTGCGCCACCACTTCCAGCGCCAGGTCGGCATCGCCCCCACCGAATACCGCCGCCGCTTCGGCGCGGCAGGCTGAACAACCGTCCGTTATTGTGCGTGGAATACCGATCCGGACGCTTTTCCGCAAAAAGGCGACTAACTCCACAGTGCACGAATGAAATGAGTCGGCTACGCTGATACTGACCGGTGAAATCCCGACCGCCCGTAGCAGTGTGGTCGTCAGCGCGGCATTTCGATGCCCAGGACGGTAGGGTATTCGAGCCATGCGTAGCAGCGAACTCAAGGAAACCGACACCGAGCTCGCCCCGAATTTCCCCGAGCCTCGCCTCGTCGCCGTGGAACGGTCATGGCGCATTCTTATCGCGGCGGGTTCGGATGCTGTCGGATCGCTCGACAGCGAACTCCCCCGATATGGCCACCAGGTTGCCACCGTCGATACCGGAAGAATGGCACTGAAGCTGTTCGGCCGTGCCGATCTGGTGCTGCTCGATCCCGATCTCCCCGATTTCGACGGATTCGAGGTATGCCGTTCCATCCGTGCGCGCCATACGGTTCCGATCATCGTTGTCACCGATCGCGATTCCGAATTGGACTGCGTACTCGGCCTGCGCTCCGGCGCCGACGACTATGTCACCCGACCGTTCGGCATCAGGGAACTGGTCGCCCGCATCGACTCGCTCATGCGGCGGGTCAGCCCACAGACCGAGAACGGTGCGTCCCCCTCGGGATGCGGCGCGCTGCGCGTCGACGAGTGGGCCCGCGAGGCCACCCTGCGCGGACGCCCGCTCGCACTCACCAGAAAAGAGTTCGACCTGCTGCTGATGCTGTCACGCCGCCCGGGAATCGTGGTGGCGCGCAAGCAGATCCTGGGCGAGATCTGGGACGGTTCCTGGTCGCAACACACGGTGGACACGCACGTCAGCAGCCTGCGGGCGAAGCTGGGCGCCAGCAATTGGATCGTCGCCGTTCGCGGAATCGGCTTCAAGTTGATGCCGCGCGACTGAGGGGCAACGACGAAGCCGCCGACTCCGAGGAGTCGGCGGCTTCGCTGTCTCAGCTACCGACCGCGACCACGTTCAGGTTCTCGTCGAACGCGAATCCGGGCGGCGCCTCGCCGGTGCGCAGCACCTTGATGAACTTCATCCGAGCGATCCGCCACCCCGCGGCGGTGCGCGCGACATCAGCGTCGAGGTAGCCCCAGACCAGCAGCGGCGCCTCGCCCGGCACCACGTGCTTGTGGGTCGCGGTGAGATTGAGCCGCACCGCGGCGGTGTCGCCGTCGATATCGGCATGACAATCGGTGGTGGTGTGATGGGTCGGACCGAACAGGTTGACCACATAGGTCATATGCGCGGCGATTCCCTCGATACCGCGATAATCCTCGGGCGGCAATTCGAGAAGAACATCGTCGGTGAAAATGGCTTTCGCCCACGCGTCGTCCATCGATTTGCGATCTTCGAAAAAGAAGAAGGTATCGAAGAGTGCCGCGATCTCACGATGGTCGCGCAATTCACGGACTTCCGCGCGAAGCGATTCGAGCTCAGCACGGAGAATGGTCTCGTTCATCATTTATCCCTGAGATTCCTCGCTACCGATGGTAGCGGTTCGATTTTCCGATTTCGACTTGTCGAAACGGCCGGTGATGCGGAAGCCGTCGCGAATATTGAGTGACATGAGCACGATATTTGTAGCACCGGCGACGAGTTCGAGCGCTTGCACGCCGTAGAACAACGGCCCGAACTCGTCGCGGCCCGCGAGGACGGAAAGGGTGATCGCCGAGGGGATCAGCACGAGCAACCCGTTACCCGCGATGAACGGCATCCGGCGCTTCTTCGCGAGGATCGAGGGCATCGTGGAGTCCCCGGCCAGCCGGAAGCCGGTGCCGCCGGTGGCGGCGAGAGCGAGCACCAGGATCGGCAACGCCCACGGGATGGTCTGCTTCACCGCGATGATCGCGTCCTTGGAACCGCTGAGCTCACTCACCACAGTCGAGGTCCAGAAGGTGAGAACGGTGAGCAATCCGATCGTGCCCGCGACGGGATGGATGCGGGAGAGCATGGTTTACCTCTCTTCGAAGGTCATGTGGACCGATCGGCCTCGAGGTTGCCGATCGCCTGTCGAACCATGCGGATGAAGTCGTCACCGCGGACCTCGGGGAACCCCGCGGTCGCGATGTCGTTCACCTCCCCGGCCGCGGCGATCAGCGCGGTGCGCAATCGCCGGGACCGGTCGGTGAGGTAGATCAGCGCTCGCCGGCCGTCCTGCGGGTCGGCGGTGCGCTGGATGAGGCCGTCGCGCTCCAACCGCTTGAGCGTGTGGGCCATCGTCGACTGGTCGATCCGGACCTTCTCGCAGAGTTGCAGCTGCGAGATCCCCTCCTCCTCGTACAGCGCGAGCAGTTGTGCGAACTGCCCGGGCACCACACCGTGCCCGGCGATTCGGTCGCGCAGTGCCTGTTCCATGAGCCGCGCCAGATGGTTGATCACGTACCCCAGGGAGTTGCTCCGATCCATCGGTAGCGTCTCGAGCGGTTCCATACCCACCTTCCATCGTCGTTGATCTGCGGCTCCCCTCAGATTACATGGCAAGCCATGTAATTGCGACCGGTAGCGGACACCCGGTCAACGCGGAGCCGGCGCGTGATGCTAGGGCCGACGCACACCGTCGGCAACCGGGCGGAGCGAAACCTGAACCAGCCCGGATGAATTGGACGAACTCCACAGACTGCGGCGCCCGGCGCGCGCAGCTCCTGAAGATTTCCGGAGGTTCCGTTCACCATATGGTGATCTCCGTTACGCACGATTAGTGAAGCGTCCCAACAACTTTCAGGAGGCATCGTGCGAAAAGTGCTGATCGCCAACCGCGGTGAGATCGCCGTCAGAATCGCACGAGCCTGCCGTGACGCGGGCATCACCGCGGTGGCGGTGTACGCCGATCCCGACCGCGACGCACTGCATGTGCGCACCGCCGACGAAGCCTACGCACTGGGCGGCGACACGGCGCAGTCCAGTTATCTCGATGTCGAGGCGGTACTCGCCGCAGCGCGAGCCGCGGGTGCCGACGCGGTCCATCCCGGCTACGGCTTCCTGTCGGAGAACGCGGATTTCGCCGCCGCGGTCCTGGCGGCGGGACTGATCTGGATCGGCCCGCCGCCCTCGGTGATCCGCGATCTCGGCGACAAGGTCACCGCCCGCACGATCGCGGTCGCGGCGGGCGCGCCGATCGTGGCGGGTACCCCGGGCCCGGTATCGGATCCGGACGAGGTCGTGGCGTTCGCCCGGGCCCACGGCTTGCCGGTCGCCATCAAGGCGGCATACGGCGGCGGCGGTCGCGGGCTCAAGGTGGCGCGCACCCTCGCCGAGATCCCGGAGTGCTTCGCCTCGGCGGTCCGCGAGGCGACGGCCGCGTTCGGTCGAGGCGAATGCTTCGTGGAACGCTATCTGGATTCCCCGCGGCACGTGGAGACGCAGTGCCTCGCCGACACGGCAGGCACCGTGGTCGTGGTCTCGACCAGGGATTGTTCGCTGCAGCGCCGTCATCAGAAGCTCGTGGAGGAGGCGCCGGCGCCGTTCCTCACGCCCGCGCAGCACAGCGCGCTGGTCGAATCCTCCAAGGCCATCCTGCGTGCCGCGGGCTACGTGGGTGCGGGCACCTGTGAGTTCCTGATCGGCGCCGACGGCACGCTGTCCTTTCTCGAGGTCAACACCCGGCTCCAGGTGGAACACCCGGTCTCGGAGGAGGTCACGGGCATCGACCTGGTCCGCGAGCAACTGCGCATCGCCGCGGGCGGACTCCTCGACTATCCCGATCCCCCGACGCGTGGGCACTCGATCGAGTTCCGCGTCAATTGCGAGGACGCCGGGCGCAACTTCGCGCCGATGCCCGGCACGATCACCGGCTACCGGACCCCGAGCGGTCCGGGCGTGCGGGTCGACTCCGGGGTCGAGGCGGGCACCGAGATCGGCGCGAACTGGGATTCACTGCTGGCCAAGCTCTC
>NZ_JBHWZY010000537.1:0-4854 GCF_042727815.1 Nocardia sp. NPDC060220 | reverse complement strand
GTGTACTCGCCCTGAGATACGGGGTCTCGGCCGGCGGACGGGTCATCTCCGTGCAAGGCGTGGATCTTGGACTCGGCTTCCTCCACCGAACCATCGAGCTGCTGGTCGGCGGCCGGTACGGTCTGCGGTCGGTGGATCTGCCGTATCGACCCGTCGCCCCGATAGCCCGTTACGAGCGGTTCTTCGGAGCGCCGGTGCGCATTGCGCGTCCGGCCGCGAATTTACGGGTCCCGCGCAGCATCACAACCCTTCCCCTCTCCGGTGCGGACGAGAGTCTGATGCGGTTGGCAATGACCTTCCTGGCGGAACAGGCGCCGTCACACCCCGCGCTGCCGACCGGGACTCAGGTGCACGCGGCGTTGCAACAGTCGCTCGGCACCGCACCTGCGGAGATCGGCGTCGTCGCCAGGCTTCTCGCCGTGCATCCCCGCACGCTGCAACGCCGCCTCGCGGCTGAGGGCACGTCGTTTGCCGCCATTCTCGACGAGGTTCGTCGCAACCAAACCCACCGCTACCTGACCACCACCGACATGCCGATGAGTCAGATCGCGGCGCTGGTCGGGTTGAGCGAACAATCCACCCTGACCCGATGCTGCAGACGCTGGTGGGGTGCCACGCCGCGCGCAATCCGCCGCGGCGGTGCTGCGGCACCGTAACCGGGTGAAACTATCGGGCTGCTGATCAGAACCCAGCGCGGTGTCGCGCAAAGCGAAATTGTTGTCGTCTCACATCAAGTTCGCACGGATGTTGCCCAACAGACTGGCGGTCGAGCCAATTGTCGCGCCACTGTTGAAGGAGATCCGATGTCACTGTCCTCTTACAGGTTTACGGGGGCCACTGCGTTACTCACCGGTGCTGCGAGCGGTATGGGCGAGCAGATGGCATATGGGCTGGCTGCACGCGGCTGCAACCTGGTGCTGGTCGATAGGGACGCCGACCGCCTGGCTACAGTCGCCGAAGTGGTGCGGTTGGCCCGCCCCGACCTAGCGGTGGATACCTATGTCGTGGACCTCGCCGACCTCGACAGCCTGGAGGCAAAGACCTCGGCGATCCTCGCCCGGCATCCGAGCATCACACTGTTGATCAACAATGCCGGTGTCGCCCTGGGCGGAAATTTCCGAGACCTCACGGCTGAGGAATTCCAGTGGGTTCAAGACATCAACTTCCGCGCCCCGGTCGCCTTGACACGCTTGCTGCTCCCGACCTTGCTCGCCACACCGGGAAGCCACATCGTCAATGTTTCGAGCCTGTTCGGCCTCATCGCACCGCCCGGCCAAACCGCCTACGCCGCCAGCAAATTCGCGCTGCGTGGCTTCAGTGAAGCGCTGCGCCACGAGCTCGCCGACCAAGGAGTCGGAGTCACCACGGTGCATCCCGGGGGGATCCGCACCAGGATCGCGGAGAGCGTCCGGATCGCCGACTCGGCTTCCGAAGAACAGACACGAGCGGGCAAAGCGGCATTCGCCAAACTCCTCACCTATCCCGCAGACAAGGCTGCTGAGCAGATCCTCGACGGCATCGCCCGCCGGAAACCACGCGTATTGATTGCATCGTCCGCCGTCACGGCCGATCTGATAGCCCGCCTATTTCCGACCTCGTACCTGACGGTGATGCAGCGACTGAGTCCCCGCGGTACGCGCAAACGCCGAGCGGCGGCTCTGCGATGAGTTGGCTCGCCGAACTTTACCGGAACGGGGAATCCACAAGGACGGACACGGAATGAAGATTCGGGGCGCGGTACTCGAACACAGTGGGCAGACTCGACCATACGCACGGTCCCGGCCACTCGTCATCGACGAACTCGACCTCGACCCACCCGGGCCGGGCGAGGTCCTTGTTCGTATCGAGGCCGCCGGTATCTGCCACTCCGACCT
This sequence comes from Nocardia sp. NPDC060220, assembly GCF_042727815.1. Taxonomy (NCBI): domain Bacteria; kingdom Bacillati; phylum Actinomycetota; class Actinomycetes; order Mycobacteriales; family Nocardiaceae; genus Nocardia; species Nocardia sp. NPDC060220. Next base: position 2,980 of record NZ_JBHWZY010000537.1, on the reverse strand, counting down.
GTCAGTCGTCGACGGCAATCGTCGCCGCCCCCTTCCGATGCTGCTCGGGCACGAAGCCGCCGGGCGAGTCGAGCTCCTCGGATCCGACGTCGACGACATCGCGATCGGACAGCGGGTGGTCATGACCTTTCTCCCGCGATGTGGATATTGTCTCGCCTGTGGCACCAACGGGCGATTGCCCTGCTCCGCGGGTAGCGCAGCCAACAACGACGCCATCCTCCTCGGAGGTGGAGTACGCCTGCGTCGCGGCGGGAAGGCGATCAACCATCATCTCGGGATATCCGGATTCGCCACCCACACAGTGGTCGACCGACGCTCAGTAGTTCCCATCGGCGACGACATACCGCCCGACATCGCTGCGGTACTCGGTTGCGCGGTGCTGACCGGCGGCGGCGCGGTGATCAATGCAGGCCGCCCGCAGCCGGGCGATGCGGTCATGGTCGTCGGGTTGGGTGGAGTGGGAATGGCGGCCCTGCTCACCGCAGTCGCGTTGGGCCACGGCGAGGTCATGGGTGTGGATCCGCTGCCCGACAAGCTCAGCCACGCACGCGCAGCCGGTGCCGCCGCTTGCACACCGCAAGAGGTGATCGAATCCGGGATCACCGCCGCCGTCGTCGTGGAGGCAGCAGGCAGTGCCCGCGCATTCGAGACCGCCGTGGCGGCGACCGCTCCAGGCGGGACAACCGTGACAGTCGGGCTGCCTGGACCCGAGATCCGCGCCACCATCGCGCCGTTGGGTCTGGTCTCGGGAGCACGCACGATCACCGGAAGCTATCTCGGTTCGGCGGTGCCCGAACGTGACATCCCGATCTTCGCGCAGATGTGGCGCGACGGTGTACTCCCGGTCGAGCAGCTGATCACCTCACGTATTCGACTGTCCGAAATCAATTCAGCCATGGACGAATTGGCCGACGGCAAAGCCGTTCGACAAATCATTGTCTTCGATCAAGATTGAGGCCCAGCAATTGAGCATCACAGCATCCACCATTCGTGACGTCGAGGCGCAGATGTACTACGGCGGGCAGTGGCGAGACGCACAGGGCGCCAGAACCTTTCAGGTCTTCGACCCTGCCACTGAGCTGCCCTTGGCCTCCGTGGCCGACGCGACGCCCGCCGACGCGCGCGCCGCTCTGAACTCCGCCGTCGTCGCCCAACGACACTGGGCTCGCACCGCACCTCGCACGCGATCGGAGATTCTGCGAAGAGCCTTCGAAGCCGTAACCGCCCGCGCGGAGGAATTCGCCTCACTCATCACTCTCGAGATGGGCAAACCGTTGGCCGAGGCGCGAGCCGAGGTCACCTACAGCGCAGAATTCCTGCGCTGGTTTGCCGAAGAAGCCGTGCGGGCAAATGGACGATTCGGCACCGCACCTGACGGCAAGACCCGACTACTCGTCAACAAACACCCTGTCGGGCCAACGCTGTTGATCACCCCATGGAACTTCCCACTGGCGATGGCCACCCGCAAGATCGCACCCGCCGTCGCGGCCGGCTGCACCATGGTACTCAAACCCGCCGCGCTCACACCGCTGACTTCACTCTTGCTGACCCGAGTCCTCGCCGAGGCCGGCCTTCCTCCAGGCGTGCTCAACGTGATTCCGACATCATCGGCGGCAGAAGCTGTTTCGGCGATCATTACCGACCCTCGGCTGCGGAAACTGTCGTTCACGGGTTCCACTCAGGTCGGTCGCCGTCTTCTCGCCGAGTCGTCAACACAAGTACTGCGGACCTCGATGGAGCTCGGCGGCAACGCACCGTTCCTTGTGTTCGACGACGCCGACATCGATGCCGCCGTCGAGGGCGCGATCGTCGCGAAACTACGCAACATGGGGCAGGCATGCACCGCAGCCAACCGCTTTCTGGTGCACGAATCGGTGGCCGCGGAGTTCACCGACAAACTCACCGAACGCGTGGCCGCCTTTGTCGTCGGGCCGGGCTCCGACCCCACCACCCAGATCGGACCACTGATCGATGAGGCTTCCCGCCGCAAGGTGCACGACCTCGTGCTCGACGCTGTCGAGCGTGGTGCCGTCGTTCGCGTCGGCGGTGCGCCACTTCCTGGACCCGGGCACTTCTATCCGCCGACCGTCCTAACCGACGTGGATCCCGGTTCCCGCCTGCTGCGCGAAGAAATCTTCGGACCTGTCGCACCGATCATCCGATTCGGCACCGAAGACGAGGCCATAGCAGCAGCAAACAGCACCGAGTACGGACTGGCCGCCTACGCCTACACTCGCGACACCGCCCGTGGCCTACGTCTGATGGAAGAGCTCGAAACCGGCATGCTCGGGCTCAACGTCGGTGTGGTGTCCAATCCCGCGGCACCGTTCGGAGGGGTTAAACAATCTGGTTTGGGCCGCGAGGGCGGATTCGAAGGCATCGAGGAATATCTGGAAATCAGGTACACCGCAGTGAGTGACCCCTACGCCTGAGAAAGATCCTTGACCGCGTGCACCTTTCACGCGGTCAAGGATCTGGCGTGCTGACGCGACCTGGCCTATTTGCCCTCGCATCGTCACGTGACTGCAGGGGTGATCACGTGCGTGGTCCGGTGCAGATGAACTTGGCGCATCCTGGCCGCGAATATTCCTGTGCAGATGCCCGGCCTGTGGTCGAGCGAATAGCGCGACTGTCCGGCCACGCCGGGCCGCTGGACTACGCATTTCTGATCGTCAGATGTCGGTGACAGCCGTATGGATGCCTTCGACTACCCGGATGATGTCAACGACCGCGATGATCTGTCCAAGTGTCGAGGAGGGCAGACCATCGACGGTCTGGACGAGACGACGCAATGAGCGATTGCTGAATTGCGCGACGATCTCAGCATCGCCGCGGTATCGAACCTTATCGCCGTGAGGACTACGGCGTGCACGTGGCATCGGAACTCCAATTCGCGCGCAGTGTTTCGAGCAGTCGGTCGTTCACCGCTGATGTTGAACGTCACGGTGGCGGGCGAGCTGTCTCGGCCAGAAATCGCATC
>NZ_JBHWZY010000536.1:0-4859 GCF_042727815.1 Nocardia sp. NPDC060220 | reverse complement strand
GCGGCGGGGTCGAGCAGGTCGATATCGCCCACGGCGAGATCGGGGTCGGCGGCTACGGCGGCGAGCAGCCGGACGAAGCGCGCACCGAAACTCCGCACCGTCTCGGCATCGAACAGGTCTGTCGCGTAGGCGAATTCGGCGTGCATGCCGCCGTTGTCCTGCTGCTCACGCATGGTGAGCAACAGGTCGAACTTGGCCTCGGCAGTGCGGGCGTCGAGCGCGCCCACCGTGATTCCCGGCAGTTCGAAGGCGACCGGGGCGAGGTTCTCGAACGACAGCGCCACCTGGAACAGCGGGTGTCTGCCCGCCGAACGCGCGGGTTGGAGCGCATCGACCACCCGCTCGAACGGGACGTCGGCGTGGGCGAAGGCGCGCAGATCGGTGTCGCGGGTCTGGGTGAGCAGCGCGGTGAACGGATCGCTCTCGGTGATCCGGCTGCGCAGCACCAGGGTGTTGACGAACATGCCGACCAGATCGTCGAGCTCACGGGCGCCACGGCCGGCGATCGGAGTCCCGATGGCGACGTCGTCGGTGCCGCTGAGCCGGGCGAGCAGCACCGCGAGCGCGGCCTGGACGACCATGAACACCGTGACGCCCTGCGCGCGGGCCAGGCCGGCGAGCTCGGCGTGCAGTGCGGGGTCGATCTCGAAGGTGCTGGTGGCGCCCGCGAAGGACTGCACCGCAGGGCGCGGACGGTCGGCGGGGAGTGCGATCTCCTCGGGCAGGCCGGCGAGTTCGTCGTGCCAGTAGGCCAGCTGGGCGGCGGCCGTGGAGGCGGGGTCGGCTTCGTCGCCGAGTGAGTCGCGTTGCCACACCGCGTAATCGGCGTATTGCAGCGGCAGCGGCGACCACGCGGGCGGCGAGCCTGCCGTGCGCGCGGTGTAGGCGAGGACGAGGTCGCGGGTGAGCGGCCCCATGGAGAATCCGTCGGCGCTGATGTGGTGGGCGACGAACACCAGGACGTGATCGTCGGCGCCGAGGCGCAGCAGCCGCACGCGGACCGGCGGCTCGACGGTGACGTCGAACCCGGTGGCGACGATCCGGCGCACCTCGTCGGTGAGGTGGTCGGGAGCGACCTCGACCGGGGTCAGGTCGACGCGCACCGCGTCGGGCGCGAGCACATCCTGGACCACCGCATCCCCGCGTGCCGGGTAGCGGGTGCGCAGCACCTCGTGCCGGGCGAACAGGTCGGCGACACCGAGCCCGAGGGCTGTCAGGTCGAGGGCGCCGGTGAGGCGGATCGCGGCCGGGATGTTGTAGACGGTCGCGTCGGGGTCGAGCCGGTTGAGCAGCCACATCCGCTGCTGTGCCAGTGACAACGGCACCCGCTGCGGGCGCGGTCCGGCGAGCAGCCGTGGTGCGGTGGCCTCGTCCGATCGGTGCACGCGCAGGGCGAGATCGGCCACCGTCGGCGCTTCGAACAGCAATCGGACGCCGACCGCGCGATCGAGCGCCGTCCCGATCCGGGCCGCCGCCCTGGTGGCGAGCAGCGAGTTGCCGCCGAGGGCGAAGAAGTCGTCGTCGGCGCCGACGGAGGCGACACCGAGGATCTCGCCGTACACCTCCGCGACCACCTGTTCGGTAGGTGTCGCCGGGGCGCGGAAGGTGGCGGCCTCGAAGACCGGCGCGGGCAACGCCTTTCGATCCAGCTTGCCGTTGACGGTGTAGGGCAGTTCCCCGAGAACAACGAAGGCGTCGGGCACCAGATAGGTCGGCAGCTTGTCCCCCAGCGCGGACTTCAGCTGTGCGACATCGAGATCAGCGCCGACCACATAGGCGACCAGTCGATCACCGAAATGGGCGTCGGTCCGGGCGAGCACCGCGGCCTGGGTCACCGCGGGCAGCCCGAGCAGCACGGCTTCCACCTCACCGGGCTCCACCCGGAACCCGCGGATCTTCACCTGGAAGTCGCTGCGGCCCAGGTAGATCAGCTCGCCGCCCGCTGTGGCGCGACCGGCTGGGGGCAGGCTGTCCGGTACCTCGGTCAGCGGTGTGCGCGCGACCAGGTCACCGGTGCGGTACATGCGAGCGCCGGGCTCGAAGGGATCGGCGACGAAACGATCAGCGGTCTGGGCCGCTTTGCGCAGGTAACCGCGAGCCAGCTGGACGCCGCCGAGATACAGCTCGCCTCTGACGCCGGGGGCCACGGGCCGCAACCGCTCGTCGAGAACGTAGACGCGACTGTTCCATGCGGGCGCGCCGATCGGCACGGTCAGCACGTCGGCGGTGCCGACACGGTGATCGGTGATCGACACAGCGGCCTCGGTAGGTCCGTACAGGTTGTCGATCCTGGTGCCGGGCAACGTCTTCAGCAGACGCTGGGCCAGCGCGGCGGGCAGGGATTCGCCGATCGCGAGGATGCGGGTCAACGGCACGACCCGGCTCGGCCCGCCGTTCTCGTCGTGCGCGGACGACTCCCAGTACCCGGACAGCGCGTCGAGCAGCGACGGCACCGCTGTCAGGATGGTGACGCCCGCGTCGGTGATCAGGGCGTCCAGGTAGGCGGGGTCGCGGTGCCCGTCGGGGGCGGCGATCACCAGGCGGCCACCGCAGACGGCGGCGGACCAGAATTCCCAGACGGACAGGTCGAACGTGGCGGGGGTCTTCAGCAGGAACACATCGGCGGCATCCGTGCCGAATTCACCGCGTAGCCACTGCAACTGGTTGATCACCGCAGCGTGCGGCACCGCCACGCCTTTGGGGCGACCGGTGGAGCCGGAGGTGAAGATGACGTAGGCGGTGTTGTCGGGGCGCAGCGGCGCGCGGCGGTCGGCGTCGGTGATCGGGCTGGGATCAGCGGAGGCGATCACCGGGTGGTCGACGCGCACCACCGGCGCGGCATCGGTACGGAAACCGTTGGTGAGCACGCAGATCGGGGCGGCGGTGTGCAGGATGTAGTCGGTGCGATCGGCGGGCTGATCGGGGTCGATCGGCACGTAGGCGCCGCCCGACCTGGTCACCGCGTACATGGCGACGACGAGATCGATCGACCGTGGCAGGGCGAGCGCGACCAGCGACTCCGGGCCGACGCCGATCGAGATCAGATGCCGCGCGAGCCTGTTCACCCGTGATTCGAACTCGGCGTAGGTGAGTTCGAGGCGACCCTCGGGCAGGTCGGCCACGAGTGCGACAGCTTCGGGCCTGGCGACCGACGGCAGGTCGGCGAGCGTGCCACCGGGCACAGCGAGATCAGCGGCACCACTGACGATTTCGGTCGCGCGTTCCTCGGCGGTCCGCAGGTCGACATCACCGACCACCACGGCGGGCTCGCGCACCACCGCGTCGAGCAGCAACGTCAGCCGGTCGGCGAAGGCCGCCACCGTCGCGGCGTCGAAGAGATCGGTGGCGTAGGTGAAGAAGCCCTCGATACCGGTGGGCGCCCCGTCCGCGTCGTAGCCGTCACCGACGATCAGATGCAGATCGAATTGCGACACAGCGAGTTCCGCCGATACCGGCGCGATCCGCAGGCCGGGCAGTTCCAGTGCGGCACGATCGATGTTCTGGAAGGACAGACCGACCTGGAACAGCGGGTGACGTGCCGTGGAGCGCGGCGGATCGAGCACCTCGACCAGTCGCTCGAACGGAACATCGGCCGCGGCGAAGGCGGCCAGGTCGCTCGTGCGCTGGGCGGCGAGCAGCTCGGCGAACGTGGCGCCACCGTCATAGCGGGTGCGCAGAACGACCGTGTTGACGAACATGCCGATCAGATCGTCGAGTTCGCGCTCTCCGCGTCCGGCGACGGGAGTGCCCACCGCCACGTCCGCGGCACCGGACAGCCGGGCCAGCAGGACGGCGAAAGCGGTGTGCAACACCATGAACACCGTGGCGCCGCGGTCGCGCGCGAGCGCCGCGAGCGCGGCGTGCGTCTCGGCGTCGATGCGCACCGGCACCCGTCCACCCGCGAGGGAGGCGACGGCGGGACGCGGGTAGTCGGCGGGCAGTTCGAGCAGATCCGGCAGGTCGGCGAGTTCGGAGCGCCAGAACGAGAGCTGTCGGGCAGCCGCCGAATCCGTCTCGTCCTCGGCACCCAGCCGGTCCAGCTGCCACAGCGCGTAATCGGCGTACTGCACCGGCAGCGCGGCCCACTCCGGGGCATGTCCGGCGGTCCGCGCGAGGTAGGCGGTGGTCACATCGCGCACCAGCGGCGCCATCGAGGAGGCGTCGGCGGCGATGTGGTGCACCACCACGGCGAGCACGTACTCCGTGGGCGCGTCGGGTCCGCTGTCCGTGACATCGAACAGCCGGACCCGCAACGGAACCTCGACGGTCACGTCGAACGCGGTCGACGCGAGCGCGGTCACCGCGGCGATCAGCGAGGTCGCGGCATCATGGGATCCGGCCTCACCGGCCGTCGGCTGCCCGGCGCTGATCCGGTGCACAGTGAAGTCGAGGTGGACCTGGTCGACGGGGAGAACCTGCTGAATCGGGCCGTCGGCGGTGTCGGGGTAGACCGTGCGCAGGACCTCGTGGCGGGCCAGTACATCGCGCAGCGCGGTGGTGAGCGCCGCGACGTCGAGGGCGCCGGTCAGCCGTAGCGCGAAGGGCAGGTTGTAGGCGGCGGCTCCGTCGTCGACGCCCTGGTCGAAGCGGTTGAGGAACCACATCCGGCGCTGGGCGGGCGACAGTGGCAGCTCGTCGGGGCGGGGCAGGGTGCCGAGGCCACTGGTCGGCTGCGCCGCCGCGTCGGGGTCGAGCACCGCCGCGAGCCCGGCGACGGTCGGGGTTTCGAAGAGGGTGCGCACGGCGATGCGGCCACCGGTGGCGGCGCCGAGGCGGGCGACCAGGCGGGTGGCGATCAGTGAGTTGCCACCGAGTGCGAAGAAGTCGTCGTCGGCGCCGATGTCGGTGCGGCCGAGCAC
>NZ_JBHWZY010000535.1:0-4860 GCF_042727815.1 Nocardia sp. NPDC060220 | reverse complement strand
GAGTCGTCGATTCCCGACGGACCGAACAGGCCACCCGAGCCGCCGGCGCCCTACTGGCGACACTCGAACCGGCGTGAATTCAAACTGCTCATTCGGTGAGCACTTTGAGTCGGAGGATAGGTGGCATGGACATCGAATTCATCACCTGCCCCGACGCCGAAGCCTGGGACACGTGGCTGGCGGCGAACCACGCCGACGCCCGCGAGGTGTGGGTGCTGATCGCAAAGAAGAAGGCCCCCGAGAAATCGGTGACGATCAGCGAAACCCTGGACGGCGCACTCTGCTACGGCTGGATCAACAGCCATCGCCGTGGCCTCGACGCCCACCACTACCTGCAGCGATACTCGCCGCGTCGAGCGCGGAGCCCCTGGTCGCAGGTCAACGTCGCCAAGGCCGAAGCCCTCATCGCCGCGGGGCGGATGCGCCCGGCCGGGTTCGCGGCCATCGAATCGGCGTGCGCCGACGGCCGCATCGCCCAAGCGATCACCGCGCTCGAAAAATGATCACCAGGCCACCGGCGTTCTCACGCTCCGGCGACCTGGTGATCAGTGGTTCGGATCAGGCGATACGCAGGGCCACATCGCTGAGGACGGGGGCATCGTCTCGTTCGACCACGGTGACGACCGCGATCAACTGGTCGCCCTCGCGCCACACCTTGGTGCGCAAGGTCTCGCCCGGGTAGAGCACGCCGGCGAACTTGGCCCGGAACCCGCCGACCCGGCCCGCGTCACTGTCGAGCAGGGCATCGGTGATGGCCTTGCATACCGTGCCGTAGGTGCACAGCCCGTGCAGGATCGGGGCGGGAAAACCTGCGCCACGGGCGAATTCGGGGTCCGAGTGCAGCGGGTTGCGATCGCCGGAGAGGCGGTACAGCAGGGCCTGCTGCGGCAACGTGGGGGTGAGCAGCTCCGCGTCGGGGGCGCGCTCGGGCAGTTCGACGCGGGCACTCGGACCACGCTCGCCGCCGAAGCCGCCTTCACCCCTGGCGAAAATGGAGGAGCGCGCGGTCCACAGCGGTTCACCGTCGGATCCGGTGATGGTGTGCTCCTGCACGATCACCGCGTTCGCGCCTTTGTCCCAGATCTCGACGATCCGACCTGCCCAGAGCGCTTTACCCGCAGCCGGAATCGGCTTGTGCGCCACTACTTCCTGGTGCCCGTGCACCACCTTGGCCAGGTCGATCTCGATGCCGGGGAAGCTCACTCGCGGCGGCTCGGTTTCGCCGAGGGTCGGCGCCACCGTCGCGAACGTCGGCAGCACCTGGGGTGCGCGATCGTCGAGGTAGGCCAGCTCGGCCGGGTCGGTCGGGCGGGCGCCCGCGCCCAGACCCAGGTGGTAGAGCTGCACGTCGGTGGGTGTCCAACTGAACTCGCGCGCGGGCAGAGTCGCGCCGAGCGCGGTCGCCAGATCAATGGGCATGGGTTACTCCTGCATGTCTGCTGAACAGTACGAATGGCTCGTTCATCCGTCGACCTCGTCCGCCGACCCGGTCGTCGAGACGTCGATGACCGCCAGGTAGCCGATCGTGATCGTCGGGCTGACCCTCATGCTGTCGCCTTCGTCGAGTCGGTCGCCTTCTTGGCCACGATGTCGAGGACCGCCAGGTAGGCGAAGGTGATCGCGGGGCCGATGGTGGCGCCGGGGCCCGCGTAGGTGTGGCCCATCACCGGCGAGCTGGTGTTGCCCGCGGCGTAGAGGCCGTCGATGACAGAATCGTCCTCGCGCAGCACACGTGCGGCCGTATCGGTGACGAGGCCGCCCTTGGTGCCGAGGTCGCCGGGCACCATCTTCGCCGCGTAGAACGGGCCCTGCGACAGTTCGGCCAGGCACGGATTCGGCTTCACGGTCGGGTCGCCGTAGTAGCGGTCGTAGTGGCTGTTGCCGCGACCGAAGTCCTCGTCCTTGCCCGCCGCGGCGAAGCCGTTGAAACGCTCGATCGTCGAGGTCAGGTTGTCGACGGGCACGCCGATGCGCTCGGCGAGCTCCCCGATCGTGTCGGCCTTGACGATGTAGTCGTTCTCCATCCAGCGCGACGGAAAACGCTGTCCCGGTTGCAGGCCCGCGAAGATGTAGCGGTTGCGGTAGCGCTGGTCGAACACCAGCCAGGACGGCACATTCTCGCCGGGACCCGCACCCTGCCCGTACTCACCGCCGTACATGGTGTGCACCGCCTCGACGTAGGGGGCGGACTCGTTGCCGAACCGCTCGCCCCGGTCGTTGACCATGATGGTGCCGGGCAGGTTGCGCTCGGCCAGCGCGAACCAGGGCTTGCCGCCCTTGAAGATCGTCGGACCCCACCAGGCGTCCTCCATGAATCCGACCGTCGCACCCGCTGCCATACCCGCGACGATGCCATCGCCGGTGTTGGCCGCGGCACCGGTTGTCCACTCAGTGGTTATCGGCTGACGCTGGTACTTGGCCCGCATGTCGGCATTGTGCTCGAACCCGCCCGCGCCGAGGACCACGCCGTAGCGCGCGGTGAAGGTGACCGGTTCGCCGTCGACGGTGGCCTTGACCCCGGTGACCTTGCCGTCGGTGACCACCAGGTCGGTGAGTGGGGTGTTGAGCAGCACCGGCACGCCCGCGTCGAGCAGGCCCTTGCGCATGGCGGCGATGATGGCCTGCCCCATGCCGAGCAGATGCTTGCCGGTCCACTTGGCCAGGTAGGTGCGCGCGCCGACGCGCAGCGCCCGCATCGCGCCCTTGGGATGACGGCGGATCAGGTTGAGCCGTACGAAGTCGGCCTGCATGACGACCACGTTCAGCGGCGCCTTGGCGTAGGGCGGTTCCAGATTGGCCAGTTCCGCGCCGAGCACCTTGCCGTTGAACGGCGTGGGCTCGCACGAACGTCCCTGGCCGAGCCCGCCCGGGGCCTCGGGGTAGTAGTCGGAGTAGCCGGGAACCCACTTCATCTTCAGCGGGGTGTGGTCGAGGACGAAGTCGAACGCCTCGGCGCCACGATCGAGGTAGGTATCGATCTTCTCGGCGGGCACCACGTCGCCGATGATGCTGTGCAGGTAGGTGCGCGCGTCCTCGCGGTCGTCGGGGCGGCCCGCGGCGAGCAACGCCTTGTTGCCCGGAATCCAGACGCCACCGCCGGATCGGGCCGTCGACCCACCGTAGTGCGCGGCCTTCTCCAGCAGCACAACGCTCAGTCCCTTGTGCGCCGCCGCGAGGGCGGCGGTCATCCCGGCGGCGCCGCTACCGACGACCACGACATCGTATTCCCGATCACTCATGTAGAACACGTTATAGAAGGGTCCGGTCGTTGGACAGATAAAAGTAGAACTCAGTAGAACATGTTGCAGAAATCACCAGATGTAGCGTTGTATTGTCAGGTGAACGGCTGATGCTGAACTGGAAAACCGGTTACAGTTTTGGCATCTAGATCCTTCCGACCGTGCTGCCAAGGAGGTCCGCGTGCTGCCTGACGCGGTACGAACTCAACTCGCCGACGAACTCGCCCGCGCCGAAGACGACCGGGTCGCCGTGTCGCCGCTCGTCGACCGGTTCCCCGATATCGATGTGGTCGACGCCTACGAGATCCAGCTGCTCAACATCCAGCGCAGGCTCCGGTCCGGCGCGAAGGTCGTCGGGCACAAGGTGGGGCTGTCGTCGAAGGCGATGCAGGAGATGATGGGCGTCGACGAGCCCGACTACGGACACCTGCTCGCCGACATGGAGGTCTACGAAGACGTCCCCGTCGACACCTCGAAGTTCCTGCTGCCGCGCGTGGAGGTCGAGGTCGGATTCGTGCTCGGCGCCGATCTGCCCGGCGAGGACTGCACCGAGGCCGACGTGCTGGCCGCGACCGTCGCGTACGCGCCCTCGATCGAACTCATCGACTCGCGCATCAACGACTGGAAGATCGGCCTGACCGACACCATCGCCGACAACGCCTCCTCGGCCGGGTGGGTGCTCGGCAAGGAGCGCGTCGCACCCGGCGACATCGACATCAAGGCCATCGACGCCGTGCTCACCCGCAACGGCGAGGTCATCGCCGAGGGCCGCAGCGACGCGGTGCTGGGCGATCCGGTGATCGCCGTCGCGTGGCTGGCGCGCAAGGTCGCGACCTTCGGGGTGCGGCTGAAGAAGGGCGACATCGTGCTACCCGGTTCCTGCACCCGCGCCATCGACGCCCGCCCCGGCGACGACTTCCTCGCCGAGTTCACCGGACTCGGTTCCGTCCGTTTGCGTTTCAGCTGAGACTTCCTAGGAGTACACCGTGACCAGCAAAGTCACCGCCGCGATCGTGGGGTCCGGCAACATCAGCACCGATCTGCTCTACAAGCTGCTGCGCTCGGACAAGATCGAGCCGCGCTGGATGATCGGCATCGACCCGGATTCGGAGGGGCTGAAGCGGGCACGCGGGCTGGGTCTGGAAACCTCCGCCGAGGGCGCGGACTGGCTGCTCGCCCTCGACGAGAAGCCGGATCTGCTGTTCGAGGCCACCTCCGCCTACGTGCACCGCGCGTACGCGCCGAAATACGAGGCCGCGGGTATCCGCGCCGTCGACCTCACCCCGGCCGCCGTCGGCCCGGCCGTGATCCCCCCGGTGAACCTGGATTCGCTGCGGGACGCGGCGAACGTCAACATGATCACCTGCGGTGGCCAGGCCACGATTCCGATGGTCAACGCGGTCTCGCGGGTTGTCCCGGTGTCCTACGCCGAGATCGTGGCCTCGGTGTCCTCGGTGTCGGCCGGTCCGGGTACCCGCGCGAACATCGACGAGTTCACCAAGACCACCTCCAAGGGTGTGGAGACCATCGGTGGCGCCGAACGCGGTAAGGCCATCATCATCCTGAACCCGGCCGAGCCGCCGATGATCATGCGCGACACCATCTTCTGCGCCATCCCCGA
>NZ_JBHWZY010000534.1:0-4866 GCF_042727815.1 Nocardia sp. NPDC060220 | reverse complement strand
CGCCCTCGCCTAGGAAGGAATCGATATGCCACTTCGCCGGGGTCGCGTCGGGCGACCGGGATTGATCGGCACCATCGCCAGAACCGCGGTCGTCGCGGGTACCGCGACCGCCACCTCGAACGCGATGAACCGGCGGGGCGCGCAGCGGGCCGCCGAACAACAGGCCTACGCCCAACAGCAGGCACCGCCTCCGCCGCCGCAGCAACAGGCTCCCCCGCCGCCCGCTGCCCCGAGTGCGGGCAACGACACCGTCGCCCAGCTCAGCACCTTGGCCGAACTGCATTCCGCGGGCGCACTGTCGGACGCCGAATTCGCCGCCGCGAAAGCCAAACTGCTCAGCTGAGTTCTCAGCGAACGACTCCCCGGCACGGTGCCGGTGGATCAGGGGGTGACGATCGCGAAATCCGGGTCGGGGGCGTCGAGGTAGCCGACCAGTTCGGCCAGCTTGGTGGGATCACCCTCGGCGGTGACGCGACCGTCGCCGATCATCTTCGCCAGATCCTGGCCACCGAGCAGTGCCGCGCGCAGGTCCGCTTCGGTGAGCGTAAACGTCGCCTGGGCGGGTGGGAGGTCGCCTTCGACGTCGAAGTGCACGAGCAGTCCGTTGCGCAGCTCGGTGCGGTGCACCGTGCCGGAATCGGTGGTGCGCCAGTCGATGACGATCCTCGCGTCCCACGCGCGCGGGCCGTCGACGCGCAGCGCCATCGCGTCGAACAGCTGCTCCACGGAGAGGGCGGCGGAAATGTCGGCCGAGGACGTCGCCAGCGGAGTACCGACATTGCCGTTGCGCAATTCGTAGGCGCCCATCAGGAAGAAGTTGCGCCAGGTGCCGTTCTCCGCGCCGAAGCCGAGCTGTTCGAGCGTGTCGGCCTGCAGCGCTTTCGCCTCGGCATTGCCGGGGTCGGCGAAGATGACGTAGTTGAGCACCTGGGCCACCCAGCGGAAGTCGCCCTCGTCGTAGGACTTTCGCGCCTTGGCGATGGCTTCGTCGGCACCGCCCATGAATTCCACATGGCGCCGGGCGTTCGCGACCGGCGGGTGCTGCCACAGCGTGGCGGGATTGCCGTCGAACCAGCCCATGTATCGCTGGTAGATCGCTTTGACATTGTGGCTCACCGACCCGTAATAGCCGTGGGTCGACCACGAGTTCACGACGGCGGGCGGCAAGGGCAGGTCCTCGGCGATCTCGATGCCGGTGGAGCCCTTGTTCAATGCCCGCAGAGTCTGGTCGTGGAGATAGCCGTAGAGATCGCGCTGTACCGAAAGGAATTCGGTCAGCCGATCGGTTCCCCAGGTCGGCCAATGGTGCGAGGCGAACACGACATCGGTGCGGGCGGCGTATCGGTTGATCGCCTGCGTGAGGTAACTCGACCACACGTGCGGATCGCGAACCAGCGCACCGCGCAATGTCAGCAGATTGTGCAGGGTGTGGGTGGCGTTCTCGGCCATGCACAGCGCCCGCCGGTCGGGGAAGTAGAAGTTCATCTCCGATGGCGCCTCGGTGCCCGGCGTCATCTGGAATTCGATACTCACCCCGTCTACTGTCACGGTCTGCCCGGTGTGGTCGATGTAGACCGTCGGCGAGATCAAGGTCGGGGTACCGAGCGAATTCGTCGGCCCGAGGCCGGCACCGACCGACCCCTTCGGTCCGCGGGGAAGTGCGGCGCCGTACATATAGGCCGCCCGGCGCGCCATCGCGGTGCCCGCGTACACGTTTTCCTCGACCGCGTGTTCGGTGAAACCGACCGGCGCGATGATCGGGCAATGCCCGGCCGCCACCTCTTCTTCGGTGGTCACCCCCTTCACACCGCCGAAATGGTCGATATGGGAATGCGAATAGATCACCCCGGTCACCGGGCGGTCGCCGCGATGCTCGCGGTACAGCGCGAGCCCGGCGGCGGCGGTCTCCTCCGAGATCAGCGGATCGATCACGATCACGCCGGCGTCGCCTTCGACCAGCGTCATATTGGACAGATCGAATCCGCGGATCTGGAAGATGCCGTCGGTGACCTCGTACAGGCCTTGCTTCACACACAGTTGCGACTGCCGCCACAGACTCGGATTCACCGTGGGCGGGCACTCGCCGTCGAGGAACGAGTAGGCGTCGATGTCCCACACCACCTTGCCCGCGGCGTTCTTCACCACCCCCGGCGTCAGCGCCGCGACGAACCCACGCTCGGCATCGGCGAAATCCTGGTTGTCATCGAACGGTAGCGTGCGCAGCAACGTCTCGTTGTTGGCTTCGACGCTGGCCGAGGCATCCTGCTGACTGGTCATCAGATGGTGTTCCTGTCTGTGAGCGACGCCGGATCGCGCAGTCGTTCGCGGATTTCAGGAGAGAGCCTTGGCCTTGAGTTGCTGGAATTCCGCCTCGGTGATGGCGCCGGCGTCGAGCAGCTTCTTCCCGTCGGCGATCTGGGCTGCGGAATTGGTGCCCGCGGCCTGCCTGATGTAATCGTCGGTCTCCGTGCGTGCCTGCTTCTGCGCTTCGGCGGTCCGTTCCGCCATGCCGCTACCGCGGAAGATCAGATACACCAGTCCGGTGAGCAGCGGGAACAGGATCAGACACACCACCCACACCGCTTTCACCCAGCCCGAGGTGGACCGGTCGCGGAAAAGATCGGTGAGCAGGTAGAACATCAACATCAGGTAGGCGACAAAGCAGAAGCTCACAATGATGACCCAGAGAACGTCCCACACCGACGACATGATTCGACCTCACTTCTGTGATGCGTGACCACCGGGCGGCGGTTACGGTTCAACCCTTGCCGCCATCGTCGCGAAGCCCCTGCCCGCACACATCATCCGAATCGGGTGAATCCGTCCGCACCGCTCGACCTCACCCGTAACGGGGGATCCGGATCGTCCCCGACAGCCCCTACCGTCGAATCCATGACGATCACCTCGCATCCCGTCCGCCAGGGTCTCGCGGCGGGCATCACCATGCTCGCGGTGATCATGCTCCTGGTAGCGGGCACACTGAGCATCCTGCGCGGTATCGCCGACGTCACCGAGGACGAGATGTTCCTGATCCCGAGCGAATACAGCTACCAGCTCGACGTCAGCGCCTGGGGCTGGATCCACCTGGCGCTGGGTGTACTCCTCGTAGCCGTCGCCGTCGGGATGATTCTGACCGCATCCTGGGCCCGCATCGCCGCCTACTGTCTGGCTGCCCTCTCGATCATCGCCAATTTCCTGTCCCTGCCGTACTGCCCGTGGTGGTCGGTGATCATCATCGGCATCGACCTCGTCGTCATCTGGGCCATCTCCACCTGGAACCCCCGACCGAGTCTGAGCGTGCAGGTGGTCCCCGTGTCCGAGATGGCTACGTCTTCGTAGCGGTGATCTGGGTCAACACGCAGCGCCATCGGCCGTCGGTGTGGCGGAAGGCGTCGGTGGTCCATTCGTCGGCGTCGAATCGAATGCCCTGGTAGTGAGCGGTATTGGTGACCCTGGTCGTCAGCAGGGCGAGTTCGCCGTGGTAGCGGATTCTGGGCTCGCCGACGCGCTCCATCGCCGAGTGTGTGAGGTCACCCGATCGGACGAAGGCCAGGAACTGTTCGGCGGTGGTCATGCCGTTCTCGGAGACCATGATCCACTCGTCGGCCATATAGGAGCCGATCCGGTCCGCATCGTTGGCGACGATCGCCACCTGCCACTCGTCCAGAACGGCCAGGAGTTGGTCATCGACCGTGCGACCGGAAGAAGTTCGTGTTGTTGCCATGCGGCAACGCTAAGACTGAGCGCGGTCGGCGGTCTTGGACGAATGGAACGCGCTGCCCGCGGCCCTGACCGGCGATGCGGCCGCGCCCAGCTTCGGCGGCGGCCGCATCGACGCACGGTTACGGTGTCACGACCGCGAAATTCGGGTCGGGGGTGTCCAGGAGACCGAACAGTCGCTGGAGGACGCCGGGGTCGCCGGTGTGGTCGATCCCGGCCAAGCCCTTGCCCGCGAGAATGCCGAGCAGTTGCGGCTTGGTGAGAGTGACGGTGAGGTCGATATCGGCCTTGGACCGTGGGTCGGGCGTCTGGATGAGGACGCCGTTGGACAGAGTGAGACGCACGACGGAGTCCTGGTCGGTGAAATGCCATTCGATCCGGAACGAATCCTTCGCCGCGCGTGGACCGTTCACCCGGATGGCGATCGAGTCGAACAGCTGGTCCACCGACAGTGCCGCGGCCATCCCGCCGCCGAGGTCGAGCTCGGTCCGTTGGATTCCGTGCCGCAGTTCGTTGTCGCCGGTGAGGTAGAAGCAGCGCCAGGTGGCGTTCTCGGCCCCGAAGCCGAGTGTTCGATAGGTCTGGGCGAGTGCGTCTTTCGCGGCTTTGTTGTCCGGCTCGGCGAACACGGCATGGGTGAGCAGCTCAGCGGCGAAACGCAGATCGCCCGAGTCGGCGTAGGCACGGCCCTTCTCGATCACCGTGTCGATGCCGCCGATGGTCTCGACGTACCGGACCGCTTTCGCCGTACGCGGGTGCTCCCAGAGCGAGGTCGGGTTCCCGTCGAACCAGCCGAGATAGCGCTGGTAGACCGCCTTGACGTTGTGGCTCACCGACCCGTAATAGCCACGGGCGCTCCACGCGTCGGCCAGGTTCGGCGACAACTCGAACTGTTCGGCGATCTCCGGGCCGTTGAGTCCCTCGTTCATCATCCGCAGCGTCTGGTCGTGCAGGTACATGTACAGGTCACGCTGCACCGACAGGAATCCCATGATGTTCTCGGCACCCCAGGTGGGCCAGTGGTGCGAGGCGAACGCGACATCGGCGTCGACGGCGAACATCTCGATCGCCTCGTCGATGTAGCGCGACCAGATCCGCGGATCGCGCACCTGCGCGCCGCGCAGGGTCAGCAGGTTGTGCAGATTG
>NZ_JBHWZY010000533.1:0-4867 GCF_042727815.1 Nocardia sp. NPDC060220 | reverse complement strand
GTTGGGCGTGGGTCTTCAGGATGCTGCCGTTGAGAAAGGTGGAGCCGACGATCGCGAATTTCATTGTCTCCGCGTGCTTTCGGGCCAGAAGTTCGGTGTGCAGGCTGGTGCCCATGTCGTGGGAGACCACATGAGCGGCGGTGATGCCGAGTTCGCCGACGACAGCTTCGACGATGTCGGCCTGCTGGAACAGCGAGTAGCTGTAGGCGAGAGGTTTGTCAGACAGACCGAAGCCGGGCAGATCGACCGCAACGCAATGGAACTCGTCAGCGAGGAGGTCCATGGTGTCGCGCCAGTCGAAACTGGAAGTCGGGAAGCCGTGGATGAACAGCAATGTGGGTCGGTCGCGGTATCCACGCGTTGACACGAACACGCGCATCCCGTCGATGGTGATGTGTGCGCCCTGATCGAACCAGGCTTGTGTGGCGGAAGTGGTATGGGTCCACATGACAGGTTCCTTCGGTCGAATGTGTTCGGTACCAGCCGATGTGGTCAGTGCTCGGCACTGGGTTCGCTGATCCGCATCGGTCGGCGCACCCAGACCCAGGTGCCCGCGAAAGCCGCGATGAGCATGGGTTTGTTGAGGATCAGCGCGAGTGTGCCCAGTAGCACGACATTGTCGGCGAGATAGACCGGGCCCATGATCAGTACGTGCGCGAAGCAGAAGACGATCCATGCGGCGGTGATGCGGCGGTGCAGTTGTACCCGGGCAGCCGAATCGGATTGATCGGCAGGCTCGAAGCGGATCCGGCGGCAGATCGGCAAGGTCAGCGGTGTGGAGGTGAGCAGGCTCGCTGAGAAGGCCAGTGTCAACGCGGCGTAGAGGATCAGCGGCGGAAGGAAGAAGTCACGTCCTTCGCCGGTGGCAGCGGCCATCGCGGAGAACACCAGAACCAGCGCGGTCGAGGCGGCCACGACCTTGAGGCGGTCGCCGTGGTGTACGCGTAGCGCAGCGACGATCAACGCCGCGACGATCGCGACGACGACCCCGGCGATGATGCCGTGTAGCTGGAGGCCGACGAGGTAGCCCAGGATCGGGGCAGCGCCGTCGATCAGGTGGCGGGCACCGCCCATGGCGCGGATCTTGGCGAGCAGTTCGGAGACACCGGAGGCGCCGGTGTGCGATCGAGGATCGGATTCGGATGGATTGGTCACGGGATCAGCACCTTCGGTGAGCCGGAGTACAGCGGAGCGGGGGTCAGTCGGTGAGCGCGGGTGGCGGGGTTTCACCTGGGGTGCCGATCGCCGCGGCGGCGAGGGGGCCGCCGAAACGCTCTACGAGCACGGCCTGGTCAGCCTTGGCCTGCTTGTCGACGGTTTCGGTGGTTTCGGGGTCGAGGACCGCGGCAAGTTCGCTGGCCAGGTCCGCGAGCACAGCAGTGTGATCGGGGTCGGCGGCCAGGTCGACGCGCTGGTCGGGATCGTCGCTCACGTTGTACAACTCGGAGTCGAAACCGACATAGTGGTGCAGCGCGAAGTCGCCCTTGCGGATCAGGTACGCCGCGCTGGGTGCGCCCATCGCGTGGTACTCGCTGAACACCACGCGACCGTGATCGGTGGGCAAGGCCGCCAGATCCAGCAGGGAGCGGCCCGGCCGCGGCCGTGTTCCGGCCGAGTCCTCGACACCCGCCGCGTGCAGGATCGTGGGATACACATCGATCAGGCTGGCCGGGGTTCGGCAGACCGCTCCCGCCGCGACCCCCGGACCGGCCATGATGAGTGGGACACCCGACGACTCGGTGTACATCAGCGACTTGCCCCACAGCCCACGGCTGCCGACCATGTCGCCATGGTCGCTGGTATAGATGACCAGCGTGTTGTCCGCTCGGCCGCTGGCATCGAGCGCGCCGAGGATACGACCGAGATTGTGGTCGAGGTAGCTGACCAGACCGTAATAGGCGGCCGCTGCCCGGCGGCGCTCTTCCTCGGTGTTGGTGTCGTCGAGTCCGGGCAGCACCTCGGCGAAGGTCTGCACCCACGGATGGCGAGGGTTGCCCTGGTCGGGGCGCATCGTCGGCACCGGCATCTGCGCCGGGTCATACATTTCGAAGAACCGCGGCGGCGCCAGGTACGGAAAGTGCGGCGCCAGCAGCCCGGTGTAGAGCACCCAGGGCTCGCGGTGATTGTCGGCGTCGCCGAGCCACTCGCAGGTGCGGTCGGTGACCGCGGCGTCGTAGCGGGTGTAGTCGGAGTCCGCGCCGCCGGAAATACTGACCATCAGCGGGGCATTGTCGCGGCGCGGCAACGGATCCCGCACCGAGCCCCATACCTGGCCGATACCGTCCTTGAGGTGCATCGGCACATGCTGGGCATCGAATCCGGTCGGATCGGAACTGTTGCGATAGTGCAGCTTCCCGACCGACTCCACCCGTCGCCCGGCGCGCTGGAGCTGATGTCCCCAGCCTTGCTCGACTCCGTCGTAGCCCATGGCGTTGTCCCAGTACCCGGTCTGATGGGGGTACAGACCGGTGGCGAAGGCGGCCCGCGACGGGACACAGATCGGGCTGGCGCAGTACGCGGAATCGAACCGCGTTCCCCGGGCTGCGAGAGCGTCCATGTTCGGGGTGTGGACGAGCGCATTGCCGTCCGCGCCGAGAATCTTCGGGTTGTGCTGATCGGACATGACGACGAGTACGTTCATCGGTTGTTCGGACACCGGCGAGGTCCTCTCTTTCTCGGTTGGGCCAGGGCCGAGGTCGCCCGGGCATGGTGGAAATCGATCAGCGGGCCACGCGAAATCCGGTGTTGCCGCTGGTGGAGTCGGGCTCGTTGTGGATGCGGGCCGCGACGCGGTAGCGGTTGCAGTAGCTGTCGTGACACAGGTACGACCCGCCACGCAGCACCCTGGTCGTGCCATCGACAGGGCCTCGCGGGTCGTCGACGATGCCGCGGGGGTGATCGGTGCTCCAGCGATCGGCGCACCACTCCCACACGTTGCCGACCATGTTGTGCAGCCCGAAACCGTTGGGGGTGAACGCGTCCACAGGCGCGGTTCCGCGGTATCCGTCGTCGGCGGTGTTGTGCGCCGGGAAACGTCCGCGGAAGATATTGCAGCGGTGGGATCCGTCCGGGGCCAGTTCGTCTCCCCATGGGTAGCGTGCCTGGTCCAGGCCCCCGCGGGCGGCGTATTCCCACTCGGCTTCGGTCGGCAACCGGGTCCCGGCCCATCGGCAGTAGGCCTGCGCATCTCGCCAGGACACGTGGACGACCGGGTGCTGGGCGCGTGCGGAGATATCGCTGCCAGGGCCTTCCGGCGCCCACCAACTCGCGCCGGGCACGGCACACCACCATGGCGTGGCGTCCGGGCGACGAGCGACGCGACGCAGCGACGCGGGCAGGAACCCGGCGAAAACGTAGGACCAGCCGAAGCGCTCGGCATCACTGGTATGACCGGTCGCGACGACGAACGCAGCGAACTGGCCGTTTGTCACGGTGTGCGCGGCGATCTCGAAGCTGTGCACCCGCACCGGACGCACAGGTCCCTCGCCATCGGCGCGGTAGCACTCCGGGCCCGCACTACCCATCGCGAACTGCGCACCGGCCACCGCGACCAGATGTGACAGTGTCCCGATATCGCCGGGTCCGGTACCCGCAAGGGCCGCAGCTGACGCACTGATCGGATTCGCGGGTGGGATGACGTTGTCGTCCCGGTCAGGCCTCGGAGCGCAGCAGTTCACAGGTTCAGTCCGATCGTGGTGGCTGCCGCGGAGAATGCAACCGTGACAGCAGTGGTCGCGACCACCACGCCGATGGGGCGGGGGCTGCGTGCGCGAAGGGCACGTCCGCGCAGATGACAGGCGATCGCGGCGACGACCAGCACCAGTGCCGCTGCTGCGGCAATCAGCCAAGCGGTAGGGCTGGTCATGGCGGCGTGGGTGACGATGGCGAACGCGACAACTGCCGCGAGCGTGGTGCGCCGCCACGCCAGCACGGTCCGCTCGACAGCCAGACCCGCGTCGGGCGTCCACACCCTCGATACGGTCATGACACCAACACCGCGGTGCCCGCCGCGAGCGCGACACCGGTGACTCCGACTGCCAGCACCGGGACCAACGCGGATCCGGGCAGGTGATCGCCGCGCTGCATCGCGGTCTCGACGCGTCGCCACTGCCGAAGGGCTACCGCCGCGATCACCACCGCCAAGCCCGCGCAGGAAACGGCGATGGCACGACGAAACCCTGACGTCGAGAACTGCTCTGCCAGGGTCTGCACCGCCACCCCGCCTGCCAGCAGACCGAGTGCGGTTCGGATCCACGCCAGAAACGTCCGCTCGTTGGCCAGGCTGAATCGGTAGTCCAGCGGCTCGATCGCGCTGCCCTTCGGCGACTCGTCTCGGTCGGCGTTCTCACTCGCCACGTTCACACGTCCTCGTTCACATCTACCCAATAGTTATTGGACATACTGCCCATAATTGGTCTTCGTGTCGAGCGAATGTGCAGATCTCAGATATTCGTGACTCACGACACATTCAGGGTTGACGAGTGACATGGCCCACGGCTAGCGTCTTGCGCTTGTCGCCCGTTAGTAAACACCACGTCTATTACCGACACTATGTCCAAGACAGTGGATCGCGGCGACGGCCGTCGGGCGTACTTCAGTTGCCCTCGCAGAGAACGGAATTCGAACACCATGCACTTCAGGACAGCCGCAGCCGCTGCGCTACTGACTGTCGGCGCTGTCGCCGCGGCAACCGGAATCGCCCATGCCGAGCCCACCCCCACCTCGGAGGTGCACTACGCCGCGACTCAGTCCGGCAAGTCGGCCGTAGTCACCGTCGACGCAGGCTCGCTGCTCATCGACCAAGACCGGTTGCAGGTCAAAGACCAGCAGGGGCAGCTATTGGCGAGCATGCCCCTGTCGTTCCACC
>NZ_JBHWZY010000532.1:0-4887 GCF_042727815.1 Nocardia sp. NPDC060220 | reverse complement strand
GGGCCGCCTCCGTCTTGGGCGATGAAGCCGAAGCCCTTTTCGCCGTTGAACCACTTGACGGTGCCTTGAGTCATGTTTTAAAAGTCTTTTCCGTAGGTGAGCCATGGCGATCACTTGCGATCAGCCCAGTCTCAGCAACCCAGTATGCCATACTCGCCAGCAAACCGCGCCTTGCGGTTTGTCACACTGCGATGTGGGCGGCGTATACCGTGGAAAACCGGCGTGTCGAGTCGGTCGGCAACCAATGCGAACGCCCCTTTCACATCGCGTCGCGGACTGTGCCAATCTGAGCGGTATGGGTGAGATGAACGCGGGGCGTGGCGGGCACGTCGACCTGGCCATGCGGGTGCTCGACGCACACGTGGCGTTCACCAAGCAGCAGTTGCGCGAGCCCGCCGGCTTCCTCGAGTTCGTCACCGAGGAGATCGACGGCGCGCTCGACGAGGCCGCGGAACTGACCCTCGCGCAGGCGGTGACCCGTGAGCAGATCAAGGCGGTCGCGCACAAGTTCGCCGTGCAGGTTCCCGTCGAGGGCGCTATTCCCGAACTCGTCGGTGAGATCGCCACCCGCCTGTACAACCATCGCGCCAACGACGAGATCGAGGTCGGTGAGCTCGTCGACAGCCGCCGCTTCGACGAACTGGTCGACGGCGTAGCCGATCTGGATCTCACCCACCGGCTGGTGCGGCTGGTGCTCAACAGCCCGGTGACCGTCGACGCGTGCGTCGAGGCGGTCCAGCGCGCGGTGGTCACCGCGGTCGACGACGGTTTACACCCCGAAGGCGGTGGCCTGGCCCGGACGCTGCGCGGTGCGCTGTCGCGGCTGGCCGAACCCGCGATGCCCGCGATCGAGCAGGGTGTCGGCAGGCTCACCCGCACCGGTGCGCGATTCGTGTTGCGCGGCAACAGTAGTGACGCCGACGAAGTGTTGCTCGACAGCGCCCGCGAGACCTGGCGCAAACACACCGGCGTCGCCGTCGGCTCGTTCCGTGATCTGGTCTCGGCCACCGATGTCGAAGACATCGTCGTGCTCGTCTTCGAATTCTGGCGCACCTTCCGCGATACCGACTACTTCCGCGCCCTGCTCGACGAGGGCGTGGACCACGTCTTCGACAAGTACGGCGACACCCCCCTTGCCGAATTGCTGGCTGAGCTGGGCGTAGGGCGCGCGGAGATGCTCGAGGAGGCGCTGCGTTTCGGCCCGCCGGTCCTCGAAACACTCGACGAGCGCGGTTATCTCGACACCGTGCTGCGTCGCAGGCTGGCGCCGTTCTACGCTTCGGACGCCTTCCGGGCAGCGGTGTCCGGGATGGAGTGATCACGCCAGTTCCGTTCGGCCGCTGGCATGTCGGGATGTGTCGGTACGATTCGTGCAACGATGGGGCGCTTGTCTGCCACCGGATCTCGATCGAAAGGCTGCCGTGACACGTCTGTCCACCCTGCTCGACCAGATCGACTCCGGTGCTGTGCTGCTGCCCGAATTCCAGCGCGGCTACGTGTGGAACCGCGACCAGGTGCGTGGACTCATGCGGTCGCTGTATCTCGGGTATCCGGTCGGTGGGTTGCTGGTGTGGGAGACCGGGTCCGAGGAGATCGCGGTACGCGGGTCGACGACCGGCTCGGGGCTGCGCCAGTTGCTGCTCGACGGTCAGCAGCGCATCACCACGCTGTACGGGATCATGCGCGGGACAGCGCCGTCGTTCTTCGAAGGCGACGAGATCGCTTTCACCGGTCTGCATTTCGATGTCGAGCGGGAGCTCTTCGAATTCCAGGTGCCCGGCCGCGATACCGCACCGGCCTGGATCGACATCACCGAATTGTTCGCCCAGGGCCCGATGCACTATCTGGCCAGGTTCCCGGACGAGTCGCCGGAAACCCTTGCCCTCTATCTCGATCGGCTGAACAAGGTTCGCGAGGTCGCCAACCGCGAGTTCAACGTCGAGACCATCACCGGATCGGATCGCACGGTCGACGAGGTGGTCGACATCTTCAACCGGGTCAACTCCGGCGGCACCAAACTGTCCAAGGGCGACCTCGCGCTGGCCACTCTGTGCGCGCAGTGGCCGCAGGCCCGCGGCAACCTGCGCGACCACCTGATCCGCTGGGACAAAGACGGCTACACCTTCACCCTGGACTGGTTGCTGCGCAACGTGATCGCCGTCGGCAACGGCCGCGCGCACTTCGACGCGCTCGGCGATCTGGCACCCGCGGAATTCGAGCAGGCCCTGGTGGCCACCACGAAACAGGTGGACACCTTCCTCGACACGGTGGCGGGCCGGCTCGGCCTCGATCACGACCGAGTCCTGATGGGGCGCTACGCGATTCCCGTGATCACCCGCCTGCTGTTCCTCAACGGCGGCCGCTTCGACGACGACCTGCACCGCGACCGGGTGCTGTACTGGTACGTGCATTCCGCGCTCTGGGGCCGGTTCAGCGGCTCCACCGAGACGTTCCTGCAACAGGACTACGACACGCTCGAACGCGGCGGCATCAACGCGCTGATCGGCTCGCTGGAACGGCTGCGCGGCGGCTCGCTCGACCTGTGCGCCGACGACTTCGCCGGTGCCACTCGCGGTTCCCGGTTCTATCCGCTGCTGTACATGCTCACCCGCGTCGACGGTTCCCGCGATCTCGGCACCGGCTCCGAACTCGGCATCGAGCAGTTCGGTGAGCGCACGCCGGTGCAGGTGCACTACCTGTTCCCGAAAACCCTGCTGCGCGACGCCGGTTACGAACGCAACGAGATCAACGCGATCGCCAATTTCTGCTTCCTCAGCCCCGGCTCCGAGGCCGAGCTCGGCGAGCGTGAGCCCGCCGACTACTTCGCCGAGATGGAACGCCGCAACCCGGGTGTGCTCGCCTCGCAGTGGATTCCGACCGATCCGTCGCTGTGGCGGGTGGAGAACTACCGTGAGTTCCTGCGGGCCCGCCGCAAGATGCTCTCCGCCTCGGCGGATGCGTTCCTCGAAAAGCTGCGCACCGGCAAGCTGCACCGCCCGACCCTGCTGACGGTGGGTGTCGCCGGAGTGACCATCGGCGATCCCGCGGTGGACCAGGTCAACGCGCTCGTCGACGACCTCGTCGCCGACGGCTTCGGCTTCCCGCTGCTCGACAGTGAGGTCTCCGACCCGGTCACCGGCCGCGAACTCGCTGTCGCCGAAGCCTTTTGGCCAGAGGGCCTGCAGCCGGGCGTCGGCATGCCGGTGGTGCTCGTGCTCGAGCCGTCCAATGCCGACCTCACCCGCTTCGCCCAGCTGGGCTACGCGGTGTTCACCTCTGTCGACGCCCTGCGCGGCTATGTCGACAACCTGCGCGTGGAAGCCTCCGGCGACAGCGGTATCGACGGCCCGGTCGGCGATCTGGCCGCGTTGGCCGACCGCCTGCCCGCCACCTGGGTCGGCAATTCCGAACAGGTCTGGTTCCGCTTCGCCTGGAACCTGCTGGAGCGTGACCGCGCCGAGGGCCCCGACGCGCTGCTCGGTCCCGAACAGCTGGCCCTGCGCTACATCGCCCTGTGGGCGCTCACCCGCACCTTCTACATCCACGCCTTCGACCAGGGCAACCCGGGCGAATGGCGCTACTACCTCGGCGACGCCATCGGCCCGAGCCCACTGGTCCCGCGTGCGTGGCTGGCCCAGCGCGCCGTCGAATCCGGTGCGCTGGCCCCCGGCATGCCGCCCGGCGACGAGGACATCGCGATCGCTCTGGTCCACGGGGTCATCGAGACCGTCGACGAGGTCGCCACCGTGCTGTCCCACCTTCTCGGCGGGCCCGGTCTGTTCGCCTCGCTGTGGGCGTCGGCGGGCGCGGCCGAACACTACGGCTACCCCCTGTCCACCGATCAGATCAACGACCTCATCAACCAGGTGGTCAACGATCCCGAGTCCCGAAAGATCCAGGCCTACAACTGGATCGAGGCGGGTCTGCCGCTCTAGGGCCTACCGGTCGCGCGCTGAAAGGTCGAGACGAAGTCGGTCAGCGCGGTGCGGTCCTCGAGGTCGGCCGGTCGGTAGCCGCGGTCGGCTTCGACCGTGATCGCGGTGCCCGCGCCGACGCGCAGCTCGTCCCAGCAGACCGGGAGAACCGGGAGCTGCACGGTGCGCTCACCGACGGTCAGGGTGATCGCCGAGGTGTACTTGTTCGCGACGGTCATCAGCTCCTCGACGGCCCGCTCGGTGAGTGGACCCGCGGCGGAGAACTCTTCGATGTACACGGTCACCTCCCTTCCGGCGGCCAGTGTAGGTCCTCGCGGAGTTCCCAAGACCACCGCAAGAGACCTGAAAGCGGCGCCGCTTAGGGTGACCTCATGATGCGTAAATGGGCGGAACGAGCGTTGCTCGTCCTGGGGTGGGGCGCGGTGGTCGCGGCGGTGGCCGGGATCGTGTTGCATGTCGTGGACTGGCGCCAGAAGTCGATGGTGCTGTTGGCGTCGGGGGCGATGTGGTTGATGCTCGGCGCGGTCGTGGGACTGGTGCTGTTGCTGCTCGCCCGAGGCTGGCGCAGCTCGGGGGCGGCGGCACTGGTGCTGGCCGGGGCCGCGTGGTTGGTGGTGCCGTCCTACATTCCGGAGGTCAGGGCCGCCGATGGGCCGGAACTGGTGGTGATGCAGTCGAACATCCTGTTCGGCCAGGCCGATCCGGTCGCCGTGGTCGGTGCGGTGCGGGAGAACAACGTCGACGTGCTCACCGTCGAGGAGTTGACCGTCGACTCGATCACGGGTCTGCGTGTGGCCGGACTCGAAGAACGACTGCCCTACTTCTATCTGGAACCGGCGCAGTCGGGTGGTGGCGGCACCGGCATCTACAGCCGATACCCGTTGCGCGACACCAAGAAATACGACGGCTTCGTCATGAGCAATATCTCGGCGACGATGGAACATCCACAGCG
>NZ_JBHWZY010000531.1:0-4890 GCF_042727815.1 Nocardia sp. NPDC060220 | reverse complement strand
GTCCGCCGCTACCGCCTCGAATCCGAGCACCGCTTCCTGCACATCTGCGCCCCCTGGTTCGATCCCTCCGTGCTCGAATGGCTGTGCGCCTTCACCACCGGTGCGACGCTGGTCGTCGTCGGGTCCGACATCGCGGGTGGGATCGAACTCGCGGATCTGCTGGCCGCCGAGTCCGTCACCCACGCCATCATCACCCCCGCGGTCCTGGGCACCCTCGACCCGGCCGGTCTGCACGCACTGGAATCGTTGTCCGTCGGCGGCGACGTGACCACCCCGGAACTGCTCGCGAAATGGCAGCCCGGACGCCGCTACCTCAACGGTTACGGCCCCACCGAGACCACGATCATCTCGTCCTACGCCGAACTCACGGCCGGACAACCGATCTCGATCGGCGCCCCCGTGCACGGCACACACGCGATGATCCTGGACGCCCGCCTGAACCCGGTCCCGCCGGGTGTCACCGGCGAGCTCTATCTGAGCGGGCGCGCGTTGGCGCGCGGCTACCGCAATCAGCCGACGACGACCTCGGCCCGATTCGTCCCCGACCCGTGGGGTGCGCCCGGCACCCGCATGTACCGCACCGGCGATCTGGTGCGCCTGCGCGACACCGGCGACATCGACTACCTCGGCCGTGCCGACACCCAGGTGAAGGTGCGCGGTTTCCGGATCGAACCGGGCGAGATCGATGCCGTGCTCGTCAGCCACCCCGATGTCGAATTCGCGGTGACCGTCGGACGTCGGAGCCCCGCCGGATCGACCACGCTGGTGTCCTATGTGCTCGCGGCACCGGATCGTTGCGCCGACCCCCTCGTCCTCACCGCGTACGCCACCGACCGCCTGGCTACGCACGCGGTGCCGTCGGCGATCGTGGTGCTCGACACCCTGCCCCTGACCTCCAACGGCAAACTCGACCGCAACGCCCTGCCCGAACCGGTCGTCGCCACCGCGCCCACCGCGGCACCCATCGGTGCGAGTCAAACCCTGCTGGCCGAGCTGTTCGCCCGCGTCCTCGGCATACCGCGCGTCGGCGTGCACGATTCGTTCTTCGCGCTCGGTGGCGACAGCATCCTGTCGATCCAGCTGGTGTCGCTGGCCCGCGCCGCGGGCATCGTCTTCACCACCCGTGACGTGTTCGAACACCGCACCGTGGCAAAGCTGTCCGACGTCGCCGCACTCGACAGCCCACAGTCGTCCGTGCTGGCGGAACTGCCCGGCGGGGGCATCGGCGATATCGCGTTGACGCCGGTCCTTGCCGAGTTCCTGACCACCGGTTCCAGCGACCGTTTCGCCCAGACCATGGTCCTGGCACTCCCCGAGAACATCGACCGCCCAGCTCTGGTCGCCATCATCGCCGCGCTCCTGCGCCACCACGACATGCTGCGCTCGCGCCTGCGACGCGACAGCGACAATTGGCAGTTCGAAGTCCTGCCACCCCATCGTGTCGACGCGGACTCTCTGATCACCGAGATCGACGCGTTCTCGGCGCTCACACCGGATGAGCTGACCCGAATCGGCACGGCCGCCATGGATTCGGCGCTCTCGGCGCTGGATCCCGCCACCGCCCGCATGATCGCCTTCACCTGGATCCGCAGGCACGGCGCTCGCGATGTCCTGGCGGTCGCCGCCCACCACTACGTCATCGACGGTGTCTCCTGGCGGATCCTGCTCCCCGACCTGGTCGTGGCGTGGGCCCAGTACGCAGCAGGTCAGCGGATCGCCCTGCCGCCGGTCGGTACGTCGTTCCGCCGGTGGGCGCACGGCCTCGCCACCGCCGAGCGCACCGCCGAACTCGACCACTGGCACCAGGTCCTGTCCACCCCTGACCCGCTGCTCGGCGCCCGCGCGGTCGACAGCAGCCTCGATACCGAGGCGACGATGCGGTCGATCACCGTGCAGATCCCCGCCGAGATCACCGAACCCCTGCTCACGACGCTGCCCGCGCAATACCGGGCAGGCGCCGATCACCCCCTGCTCGCGGCCTTGGCCTTGGCCGTGCGGGTCTGGCGTGCCCGGCGCGGTGTCGACGCTCCCACTCTACGACTGCGACTCGAAGGCCACGGCCGCCAAGAGGACGCCGTCCCCGGCGCGGATCTGACCCGCACCGTCGGCTGGTTCACCACCGTCTACCCCGTAGCCCTGGACCTGTCCGCGATCACACCGGCGGTCTTCGACGACGAAGCCCTCGCCGCGACGATGCGCACCGTCAAAGAACAGCTGCTGGCCGTGCCGGACAACGGTATCGGCTTCGGTGTGCTGCGCCGGAACCCGCACACCCGAAACCGGTTGTCCGGCACCATCGGCCAGATCGGCTTCAACTACCTGGGTCGCGCGAGCACCGCGGCCCGGACCACCGACGACACCGCGTGGCTGCCCACCGCCGACCTCGGTGACATCGCCGTCGACTACGACCCCACCCTGCCCGCGCACACCGTTCTCGACATCAACGCGATCGCCGTCACCACCGACACCGGGCCGCGACTGCGGGCGGACTTCCGCTACGCCACCGGCATCCTGTCCGAGTCCGAGGTCCAAGAGCTGGCCGACGACTGGACGAGCTGGCTCACCGCACTGGCCGACCACACCCTCCACCCGTCCGCGGGCGGGCTGACCCCCTCCGATGTTGCCCTGGTACAGGTTTCGCAAAACGACCTCGACACCTGGCGCACGACCCACCCGGGTCTGTCGGATGTGCTGCCGCTGTCGCCGTTGCAGCACTCGTTGCTCGCGCTGGGCGAGATGCTCGACGAGTCGGTCCACGCCTATGTCATCCAGCTCATGGCCGAATTGACCGGCGAGCTCGACATCGACCGGCTTCGCCACGCGGCCGCGACGGTGCTGAACCGGCACGCCAACCTGCGCTCGGCCTTCGTCACCACCCCCGACGGCACCCCCGTTCAGCTCGTCGCCGACGCCGTCGAGGCACCGTTGCGGATCGTCGAAGCCACCGACACCGAGCTGCCCGCTCTGCTCGCCGCCGATCAACAGGCAGGTTTCGACCCCACGATCGCGCCGCTGCTGCGATTCACGGTGTACACCATCGGTTCCGGGCGCAGCCACCTCGTCCTGACCGGCCATCACATCCTCCTCGACGGCTGGTCCATGCCGCTGCTGATGAAGGAACTGCTCGTCCTCTACGCCACCCACGGCGACGCGACCCCGCTGCCGCCGGTGCGCCCCTACCGCGACTACCTCGCCTGGCTCACCCGCCAGGACCGCACCGCCGCGGAGCGCGCGTGGTCGGAGGTCCTCGACGGGGTGTCGGCGACGATGATCGCCCCCGAGCTCACCTGGCCGCCGGCGACCGGCCACGGCTACGGCCTGTGCGAGTTCGAACTCGACGCCGCGCGGACGTCCGCGCTGACCGCCGTCGCCGCGGCCGCCGAGGTCACCGCGAACACCGTGTTCCAAACAGCTTGGGGCCTGGTCGTCGCCGCGAGCACCGCACGCGAGGATGTCGTGTTCGGTGCGACCGTGTCCGGGCGCCCGCCTCAGCTGGACGGCGTCGGCGACATGATCGGGCTGTTCGTCGACGCGGTCCCGGTGCGGGTGCGCATCGACCCCACCGCCACCGTCGGTGACCTGATCCGCGCCGTCCAAGCCGAGCAGGCCTCCCTGCTCGATCACCACCACCTCGGCCTCGGCGCGATCCAGCGCGTCGCGGGACCGGGCGAACTCTTCGACACCATGCTCGCTTTCGAGTCCTACCCCGTCGACGTCGAAGGTCTCCAACAGGCCGGCGGCGCGCTCGACGACCTGAGCATCGACGACCTGCACGGCGCCGACCACACCCACTACCCGATCACGGTCCTGGTCTTCCTCGGTGCCCGCACCCAAGTGCAGATCAAGTACCGCCGCGACCTCGTCTCCGATCCCGCGGCTCGCGCGCTCACCGACCGTCTCCGCACGGCGATCGACAACCTCGTCGCCGCCCCGACCACGCCTGTCGTCGACCTCGCCCACCAGCTCACCACCGACCCCGCCGACCCGATCACCCGATCCCGCTACTGGCGCCAGACGTTGGCCGACCTGCCGGCTCGCCTGGTCCTGCCCACCGACCACGTGGTCGCCGGCGGCGCACGCCCCGACCTCTCGCGCGCGCAGAGTGGGCATGCGGACAATCGCCTCGGCGCCGAGCACGGTTGTGCCAGATCGACCGTCCCGACGACGGTGCACCGAGCCCTCCATGAACTCGCCGGCACCGCGAACGTGAGCAGGCAATCGCTGGTCGGCACCGCCTTGGCTGTACTCCTCGCGCGACTCACGGCATCCGACGACATCGTGATCCGAACCCGCACTCCTGATCTGTTGCTGCGCATCACCATCGATCTCGCGGCGCCCTTCCTCGATCTGCTCACGCGGGCACACGAGGCCGAGACGCTGGCGCTGGCTCATGCGGGAATCCCGCTCGCGGACTTCGCCGAGCTGCTCGGCGTCGAGCCCCGCGCGCTGGGACAGGTGTCGCTGGAAGTACGGTCCACCGGCTCATCGGACGACCCGTTGCCCGTGCCCGCCGCGGTGACGACCGCAGCCGGTTCGGCTGCGCGGCACACCCTGCCCGGGGACGACGCCGTGACAGCCGGCGAACTCCTCGTGACGGTGCTCGAGACGACGTCGGGCTCGGCGATCGAGATGTCGTTCGCCCGAACCGTTTTCGATGACCACGAAGCGGACACGTTCGTGCGGCGCCTGGCCCGGCTGCTCACCGCGATCGCCGCCGACCCACGGATCCCGGCCGGTGATCTACCGCTGTCCGATCACGCCGAGTACACCTTCTTGACTCATCTCGGCGACGGCCCGACTCCGTCGGCCACCCCCACCCTGCCCGAGCTGCTGGTGCGCGGCACCGGCTACGGCCAGCATCGAATCGCCGTGCGCGACACCGCGAATACC